>NZ_RYDN01000010.1:0-36542 GCF_003968735.1 Flavobacterium sp. RSP49
AATCTAAAATATTCATATCAAATCTGTTTAGATTTTAAAGATACAAAATGATTAGGTGTTAATACGGATAAGCATATTTAGTTTAAAAATTAATCACTACGAATGAAAAACCCAACCATTAAAATACAAAAAACCGAATTGCTCTCAGACAATTGGTACCTTTTAAACAAAGTCACTTTTGACTATCAAAAAAAAGACGACTCCTGGATTACCCAAAAAAGAGAAGTCTATGATAGAGGAAACGGAGCAGCCATTTTGCTTTATAACACCTTACAAAAAACCGTTATTCTTACACGCCAGTTTCGCTTGCCAACCTATCTTAACGGAAATAAATCAGGAATGATGATTGAGGTTTGTGCCGGCCTTTTGGATCAAGACAACCCAGAGCAATGCATCATTAGAGAAACCGAAGAAGAAACAGGATATCGTATTTCTATAGTCAAAAAAGTCATGGAAACATATATGTCGCCAGGAGCTGTAACTGAAATATTGTATTTATTTGTTGGCGAGTACGATGAATCTATGAAAGTAAGTGACGGTGGCGGAGTAGCACATGAGCAAGAAAATATAGATGTGATCGAAATGTCTTTTGAAGAAGCGTATGCCATGATTGAATTTGGTCAAATGCAGGATGCCAAGACTATTATGTTATTACAGTATGCTAAAATTCATAATTTGGTTTAATGAGTAATCCCACTAAAGGAGTTCTATTTGCCTTATTTGCTACCTTGTTATGGTCCGTAAATATGGTCATCGCCAGTGGCATAAAAGACCACATTCCTCCTATAGGACTGGCCTTTTGGCGCTGGACAATTGCATGTCTCGTTTTGGCTCCATTTGCTTTAAAAAGTACGACCAGAAATTTTACAATTGTTAAAAAACACCTCCGGTATCTTGTGTTTACGGCGGTATTGGGAATCACTATTTTCAACACGTTAATTTACATTGCAGGAAAAACAACGAGTGCTGTGAATTTATCGCTAATCGCCATTTCGATTCCGTTATTTATTGTTGTAATCTCCAGAATTATTTTTAAAGAGACCGTTTCTAATCTAAAAATCATAGGAATTGTAACTATAATCACAGGGGTTCTAGTGCTAATTACCAAAGGTTCGCTTCAGGCCTTGCTAAAAATCAACTTTACCATTGGGGATTTATTGATGCTTGTGGCTTGCTTCTTTTTTGCGTATTACACTATTTTAGTGCGTAAAAAACCACCTGAATTAACCCCAAAAGTATTTTTGTTTAGTGTTTTTGTAATAGGCACACTGCTCCTTTTTCCTTTTTATCTTTGTGAACATTTGCTTTACAAAAAAGTTGTTTTTGACACTAAAACGATACTGATTACCTCCTATGTTGGCATTTTTGCTTCGCTGGTTTCTTTCTATTTGTGGAACGAAGCCATACGATTGATAGGCACATCTAAAACAGCTCTAATCTATTATTTAATCCCAATATTCAGCGGTATTCTTGCTTACTTTTTCCTAAATCAAGCAATTGGATTGATACAAATTATTAGTATGGGCATCATTGTTTCTGGTTTATTAATCACCAATAAGAAGTAATTTTTAATTTTTGACAAAATAGAAAAGCAGAATAAAAATAAATTCATTCTGCTTTCATGTTTATACGGTTTTCTAAAAAATATTATTTATTGGGCTGCGGAGTCATTCGCAAATACGGTTTGACCCTTTCGTAGCCTTTTGGAAATTTAGTCGGGATATCTTCATCTTTAACCGCAGGCGAAATTACAACGCTATCTCCATCTTTCCAGTTGGCCGGTGTGGCCACGCTGTAATTAGCTGTCAATTGCAGACTATCGATGACACGCAATAATTCATCAAAATTTCTACCGGTTGATGCCGGATAGGTCAATGTCAATTTTATTTTTTTGTCTGGTCCTATTATAAAAACGGAACGAACAGTGAAACTCTCACTTGCGTTGGGATGAATCATGTCATATAGTTCCGCGATATGCTTTTCTTCATCGGCTATTATAGGGAAATCTACAGTAGTATTTTGAGTTTCATTGATGTCTTTAATCCATTCCATGTGTGAATCGACGCCATCTACGCTCAATGCGATTACCTTGACATTTCGTTTTTTAAATTCAGGATAATACAGTGCTGCTGTTCCTAACTCAGTGGTGCAAACCGGTGTGAAATCAGCGGGATGTGAGAACAAAATACCCCAAGAATCTCCTAGCCATTGATGAAATTCTATTTTTCCTTGTGACGTTTCTGCTTCAAAATCAGGAGCAATATCGCCTAATCGTACTGTTGCCATACTTGTTTATTTTAATAATTAGTAACACTGTAAGGTATCGAAATAAACACACTTTAGAGGGAAAACAACTCTTAAAATTCTACTAATTTTTATAAAAACCAGAACGAAGCCCTATAAAAAAATAATGCCATTAGGAAACCAAATACCCTAGAGCTCTGATAGCAGCGACATCTCCCGATTTAGAAAAACAAGGCTTTTTCAGCTGTAGTTTATATTACCTTGGAATACAAGTGCAGAACAGGACACGCGCGAAGCGAACTGACGAAGTAAATATAACTACGAAAAAGTATTATTTTTTCTTTAAATTAGGCAAAAAGAAAGCAATAATTCCGATCAACGGCAAATAGGCACACAGGTAATAGACATAAGTGATGCTGGTGTGATCTGCTAGATTTCCGAGTAAAGCAGAGCCTAAACCTCCCATTCCGAAGGCGAAACCATAGAAAAGTCCAGAAACCATTCCGAGTTTTTTAGGTAGTAATTCCTGTGCAAAAACCAGAATAGCCGGAAAGGCTGAGGACATTATAGTTCCAATGAGGACGGAAAGGACTCCGGTCCAAAATAAATCGACAAACGGCAACAGTAAGGTAAAAGGCGCGGCTCCCAAGACAGAGAACCAAATGACGTATTTCCTGCCGTATTTATCGCCCAAAGGCCCACCAATTAAAGTTCCTATTGCACAAGAGGCTAAAAACAGAACCAAGTGAAACTGGGCATCCTGCACTGATAATCCAAATTTTTCGATTAAATAAAAGGTGAAATAACTGGACATACTGGCCATGTAAAAGAATTTTGAAAATATCAAAACCATCAAAATTCCCACGGAGATTGCGATCGTTTTTTGAGACAAATTAGGCAAATTGATTACCATTTTTTTAGTGCTCTTTAAACTCAAATGCTTTTTATACCAAAGGGCAATCCTACTCAAAACAACCAATCCAATAAGGGCGACGGCGACGAACCAAATTATGTAATATTGAGAATTAGGAACCACAATTAAGGCAACCAGTAAAGGCCCGATCGCTGTTCCGGCATTGCCCCCCAACTGAAAAATGGATTGTGCCAAACCCCGTTTTCCTCCAGAGGCCAAAAAAGAGATTCGGGATGCTTCAGGATGAAAAATGGACGAACCAATCCCGACTAATACAACCGAAACAATGATCATTGAAAAACTGGACGCATAGGACAAGCCCACAATTCCGGATAAGGTAAAAAGCATTCCGAAAATTTGGGAAAATGGTTTTGGTCTTTTGTCCGTGTAGAGTCCTACGATCGGCTGCAAAATGGAAGCCGCTAATTGATAGGCCAAGGTAATTAACCCGATTTGGGTGAAGGTTAAATTAAAATTTTCTTTTAAAATAGGGTACGCAGCCGGAATAACGGCCTGTAATAAATCATTTAGCAAATGAGCAAATGCAATAGAAAACAGGACAGGATACACGGTTTGCTGTGCAATAACGGTAGTGTCAATTTGTGTTGCATTATCAGAGGATGAATTCATATTTTTTAATAAAACTGTATTATTAATGCGAATAAGGAGTAGCAAAAAGCAGCCCAAACCTTTAAATTAATTAAAAACAAAAGACTGAAAGCCATACTATTTAAGATGCTTTTGACTCCTTTTTGACCCAGCTATATACTCTGAATAAGGTGCTAAAATTAGTTAAAAATTGCGTTTTAATCCGTAAAAAAGATAGAAAAAAATTAAAACAAGCACGATTTGTTATTACAGTAAATTAAAATCCTGTTTAAGTGTTTTTAGAAATTATTACGCCTCTATTTGTAGAAATTCAGTACTGCCTTGCCTATTTTTTTTTACAAAAAAAGTAGAAAAAATATATTTTTATGCGTTTAAACGATAATACTCGCTTTTAAACGGTAAAAAAAGAGTGTTTTACTAAAAAATATTTTATATTTGAAAAGTTCAATTTTAGTATAAAAGTCTTAATTGAATGAGGATTAAAATTCATTAATAACGATAATTAGTCTCTTGTACCATAACAGTTTGCAATTATAACCACGATAATTCATACATTACCTAAACATGAAAAGAACTTTACTCTTTACAAAAACAACCTGTTTTACTCTCGCGTTTTTATGTCTTGTTTTTTTAGGATATTCACAGACCAAAACCATACATTACGAAAATTTTGACGCTAATAATGGAGGCTGGACATCAAGCACTGAATCAGATAGAAATGGATCATGGTCCTATAACGCTAACCCTATAGTGGGAGAAGGAAGTTACTGGAGCATAAACAATTACAACGATTATGGAATTAATTATTTAACGAGATTAACGAGTCCTGTAATTTCAACTAGCGGTTTTAATAATGTTAAATTCTATATTGACATTCGCTACGTCACACAATCAGGCGTCGATGGTATGAATATAGAATACACAACGGACGCACTTGGATTAACAGGATGGGTCAGATTAGGAAACGCTGGTAATGGAAATAATTGGTACAACGACATTGATGTTAATGGTATAGGTAATGATGTTCATGGATGGTCTGGAATAAATACTGAAGTAGAGCAAAGTCCATCTAAATTTATAGAAGCCTCGATATCTGGTAGTGAGGTCGCTGGATTAAATAATGCTACCTCTTTACGATTTAGAATTAATTTTGGATCAGATAATAATCGTAACGATGATGGAGTAGCTATTGACAATGTAATAATTAAAGGAGAACATCTTACTGCACCAGCAAATCCTGCGATAGGGCCTGGTAATATAAACGGAAATCTTAAACTTTGGTTGAAAGCAAATGTAGGGACAAACTCAACAACTGATAACAGTACAGTAACCTCATGGTCAGACCAAGCCTATGACAATAGTGCAAACGGTTATGGTACTTTTGCTCCTAAATACAGAAACGATGCGAGTCGAAACATTAATTTTAATCCTGTTGTAGATTTTAGTCGAAGTGGAAGTAATGTTTTAAAAGGAAAGGGAGGCTATTGGTCTACGGATTATTATGTGGTAGTAAAAACAAACGGTAATTCCGATAAATCAACAAATAATTCACAAGAAATAATATCTGGAAGGATAACAACTGAAAATTTTGGGCAAGATGGAACTGGACTGGGATTAGGAAGAATTTCCTCTCGATTTAATAGTGACAATTTAATATCCCACATGATTGGAACCTATTCAGTGTCCAGTAATCCAGACTCTTATGGTCGAAGTTATGCACCACCTTCTCCTACAAATACTGTTGGAGGAACTGTAATGATTTTAAATATCAAATCAAATACCTCAGTAACTCCAAACGTTACTGAAATTTATTTGAATGGTAAAAAAATTGATACTCATACAGCTACAACTGGGACAAGTGGTACAGGAACTCCGTTAACTTTTTCGGATTTTAACAATTCTGTTTATCAATTAGGAGTCGGTCGATTTACTCTTAATGGTTTTTTAGTAGGAGGAGTTTTACTTAACACCTATCTAGATGGTAGAATAACAGAAGTAGCAAGTTATTCGACCGCCAGAACTGAGCTTGAGCAACAAAAAATACAATCTTATCTGGGAATTAAGAATGGAGTAACCTTACACGCAAGCGGAAGTACGACAGCAGATAATTTTGGAGATGTAAACTACATCGATTCCAATGGAGATCCTATTTGGGATGTTGCAGCTAATACAGGCTTTAATTATGACATAGCTGGAATAGGAAGAGATGATAATACTGTACTAATACAAAAGCAATCTAAAAGTGAAAATCCTAATACAGTTTTAACTATTGGGCTTGGTGATATAACAAGCACCAATAGTAATAATCCAAATAATTTTGGAAGAGACAGAAACTATCTGATGTGGGGTTCCAACAATGGCACAATGTCAAACTCTGGAATCAACTTAAACATTGATCTTGGACCAACAACCATTTCTACTAGTACTGAGGTAGTCAACAGGAAATGGAAAGTAGTAGAAAAAACAGGAATAGACGTAGGCACCGTTCGTGTCAACATTCCAGCTGCGACATTCTTAAGCGGATTACCTGCTTTAGGTCCAACAGATGCATACGTAATGGTAGTGGCTACCAATTCAGCTTTTACAACAGGACTTGAAACTGTTTTCATGTCGACAGCGAGTGGCAATCAAACCTGTTTATATGATTTTGATGGAACTAAATACATCACTTTTGGTGTGGCACATAGAGCCACAAAACCGTTACATATAACACTCGATGGGCTTGACGATTTTGTAAGAATTGGCAATAGCAACGAACTACCTGCTGCATTTTCTTTTATGACCTGGATACGACCAAACGGTACCAATACTTTAGCGAATGAACGAACTATTTTATCAAAAAAATCCGCTGCTGGAAATGGATATCAAATAGTTTTACAAAACGACAATAGAGTTAGGTTTGAATGGTACAATGGGTCAGCTGTTTTAAGTACCGCTATCACAAATACCATTTTACCAAATGCAAAATGGCATAATATAGCATATACCCATACTTCCAATACATTATCTATTTATATTGATGGTGTTTTTGAAAAAACAGTGACAATGACCGGAAATCCTGGTACATCAACAGGGACTTTCAGTATTGGTGGTCAGTTCATAACTAAAAACGCTATTAATAATTTATTTAAAGGTGATATAGACGAACTCAGAATCTGGAATCGAGTACTCACCGCAAAAGAGATTCAATTTATTATGAACCAAGAAATAGTACAAAGTAATACAGGAACAATTGGAACTATTATTCCTTCTACAATTACTAAAAACGATACTAATACCTTATTTTGGAATAATTTAATTGCTTATTACTCTATGAACTCTTACATAGGAACACATCTTGACGATGATTCAGTAAATGTAAACAGAGGAAGTTTAGTAATTCCTGATAAAATATCAATCAATGTACAAACTGCTCCGATGCCATACATAAGTGATAGTAATGGGTTATGGCAAACTCCAACAACATGGAAAAATGGAGGAAATCAAGATGTACCATATAGTTTATCTATTATCAATAATACTACTCCCATAGATTGGAATATTGTAAAAACAACCCACATTATTACTTCTTCAGGAAATAAAACCGTTCTAGGATTATTTGTTAACAGCAATACTTTAAGTGCAACTAACGATTCCAAAATAGAAGTCTCCCATTATCTAAAACTCGATGGAAAAATAGACTTAGTAGGCAGATCCCAATTGGTACAAAAACTAGGCAGTGATTTAGATGCAACAAGTGCAGGATCCATAAAAAGGGACCAACAAGGCCAAGCCAATAAATTCAATTACAACTATTGGAGTGCTCCGGTGGGCCGAATTAACGATACTACCAATAATAATAATTTTACTGTAGCTGAAGTCTTAAAGGACGGAACAAATCCTGCAGCTCCAGGAACGATAACTTGGATTAATGGTTATGACGGCGCTACGACTCCATTTAGTTTAGCACGCTACTGGATTTATAAATTTGACAGCAACCTGAATGCCTCTGATTATGCTAATTGGACTCAAATAGGCGAAACAGGCACACTTCAAGCAGGAAAAGGATTCACCTTGAAAGGACCGGGAACTTCAGGAACACAAAACCTTAGCTTTTCAGGAAAACCAAATAATGGTACTATAACAAATACCATTGGTTCTGATCAGTTATTATTGGTAGGCAATCCGTATCCTTCAGCACTGGATGCTGATCAATTTATAATGGATAATATTAATTCTATAGAAACTTCAACAACCAATCCGGCAATTGATGGCGCCTTGTATTTCTGGGAACATTATTCGACCAACAATTCGCATAATTTAGCGGCGTATCAAGGGGGTTACGGCATAAGAAACTTATCCGGCGGAGTCGCTCCAAGTGCTACAGGAGTCGATTTCATAAGTGGCACCGGATCATCCTCAAAATTAGATCCAAAAAGATATATTCCTGTAGGGCAAGGATTTTTTGTTATTGGAAAAATTGGATCTGGCGGCACGGTCACTTTCAATAATAGTCAAAGAGATTTTGTTAAAGAAGATTCTGTCGGTCTTTCGCAGACACTGTATAGAATCCCTGAAACACCTAAAGATTCAAATCATTGGACAGACAACAGCAATGCTAGAATTGAGAACGACACGCACAAAAAAATACGTCTCGGATTTAATGTTATCGATAAAACTTTTCATAGACAGGTACTTCTAGCCTTTATGGAGGAAAGAGCGAACGCGGAGATGAATGATGGCTATGATGCCTATAATATTGATGGTTCTCCAAATGATCTGTATTTATTGAATGGCGAAAATAGATTAGCCATACAAGGAGAAGGCTATTTTGATCAAGAGGCCTCCTTCCCTATTGGGGTTCGAACTGAAGCTGCTGGAAAAGTATCGTTTGGTATTGATGCCTTAGAAAACTTTGATGAAAACCAAAATATTTTTATTTACGATAAAGAAACAGACACCTATAATAGTCTAAAAAATACGCTTTATGAAGTGGACCTTCCCGAAGGATATGTTACGGATCGTTTCGCTTTGCGATTTACTGACAAAAGTCTTGTGGTACAAGATCAAGTGTATGAGAACGCAATTACTGTATTCTTTACCCGTTCTAATAATGTTTTGAATATTACAAATAGTACAAATGACAACACCGTTCTGTCTGTTTCTCTTTATAATATTCAAGGGAAATTAATGGAGGAATGGGAGGTTGCGGACAAAGAACAAACCAATATGAAAATCCAGATTCAGGACAAAGAAGCTGAAGTGTATGTTGTAAAACTGAAAACGTCCAAAGGAATCATAAGCAAAAAAATTATCGTGAAATAAGTTCCAATCCATTTTAATTTTAAAAAATACGGCACCAACCTTTATGGAAATTCTTGAAAACAAAAAGCCAAACCACAAAGAAATTATAATTTTCAAACAGTACGGCATCGCGATATTGACTTTGTTCTGCAACAACAACAACAACAACAACAACAACAACAACAACAACAACAACAACAACAACAACAACAACAACAACAACAACAACAACAACAACAACAACAACAACAACAACAACAACAACAACAACAACAACAACAACAACAACAACAACAACAACAACAACAAGGCCTCTCGTTTTTTATAAACAACGAAATAAAGAAATCCGACAATAGTCACTACTTCCGTATTTTAAAGATTTTCTCGATACCCATTTGTATTTGGCACCAATAAATTGATTTTTTTTATTCTAACAAAAATAACCCATGATTGACCGCAAAATCCATTCAATCTACGGATGCTGCTTTTTATACTTTTTCGATTCCATTCTTTTGTATTGCAGGCTGAGTCATAAATAACCCAATTCCATTTTTAGCATGTGCCTTTTTGATAATGCTGTAAAAGGACAGACGCTATAAAACAAAAGGACTTTCAGCGAAGCAGACAACATTTATAGACTACAACTATTTCTAAAAAAGAGCCTCGAATTACAATACTTTTTACCAATTTTTTTAAAATTAAAATAGAAAACCGAGGTAATTCTGATAATTCGTGGCTGAAATAATTAAGTGGTATTAGTTACGGACCGGACTATAAATAATACTATTAATGGAAGTACCGCAAAACATATTTACGGAAAAACTCAAAAATATGTTATTAAAAGTACTATTTAACTTATGTTTATTATTTATATATGTATTTTATCGATTTTAAGTGCTTTTAAACAGATTATCGAACTAATATATTTAAATTTACTTTTTCTAAAAGTTTTTGTAAAATTTACCTCTTTCAACTTAAAAAAAAGAATCCTAAAGCATAATTAATTAAACACCCCAATTAAATTATGAAAAAAACTACTTTATCTGATAAAAAGCTTTTTTTTACAATTCTTCTGTTTTTTATTATTTTTTGCGGTTCTTCCCAAACTAAACAAATTTTTAGCGCATCTGAAGTTTTTACAGTTCCCGCTGCAGCAACCAATGTACTGATAAATTCATGGGACGCAGCAGGTGCAGAATCCTCTAATTCAAAAAGTGATGCAAGAAGTCTTTCTACATTTGCAACAACTATACCCGTTGTAGCGTTAAGTGATAAAAATTTCGGTAGCCTTAATAGCAGTAGTGGTTCAAATAGAACAAATAATTCATTGGCTGCCAACGAAATAAATATAAAAGGAAACACTATTTCAATTGCAAATGGCGATACAACACCAAGTATAAATGATTGGACTGACTTTGGATCAATGGAAACCAGTACGGGAATCATCACAAAAACGTATACTATTCAAAATACGGGAAACCTTGCACTCTCCATAGGCTCCATCACTATTTCTGGCACTAACGCTGCTAATTTCACACTTACCACCAGTCCTAGTCCTTTAATTACTGCAGGAGGAAGTTCTACATTTTCGATTGCTTTTGACCCTAATGCCCTTGGCACAAAAACAGCAACAATTTCGATAGTAAACAATGACTCTGATGAAAATCCGTATAATTTTGCCATTAAAGGCCTTGGAATACAAACCTTTTTTGATAGTGATGGCGATGGTATTTTTGATAATATCGACATTGACGATGACAATGATGGAATTCTGGATGCCACCGAAGAAATAAATTGCAATAATTCAAACGGGCGTAAAGTAAATTATAAGTTCTTAAATGAAACCTTTGGAACGGGAGGAAGAACCTCTTCCTTTACTACTGCCTATAATGCCACAACTACCTATTGCTACGAAGATGGAATTACCGGTACTAATACAACCGAATGTCCATCTCAATCGACCAAGATATTAGACGATGGGGAATACACAGTGGTTTCAAAAATAACAGGAACAACGGCAAGTGATCCTGAAAACATCCATGGCGATTTAGCTTGGTATAATGGAGAAGACCATACTGCCGGAGATACTAATGGACGAATGGCTGTTTTTAATGCCAGTTTTGCTTCCGGTGTATTTTATGAAACAACGATTACCGGAATACTTTCGAATCTACCCATTACCTATAGTTTTTGGGCATTAAACATCATGGCATCCTCCACTTATCCCAAATCTATTTTGCCCAATATAACCGTTGAGTTTTTTGATTTATCAAACAATCAACTAGCATCTTTCAATACTGGTGACATTGGAAGGTGCTCCGGAACTACGGCAGACAATAGCTGTGCACAGGGTGTCTGGCAACAATTTACCATGAGTGTCAATCTAGGAAACACCAATGCATTCATCATTCGCTTCAAAAATAATGCGCCCGGAGGTAATGGTAACGACCTTGCGCTGGATGACATCCTGATCGCTCAAACTTTATGTGATTTAGATAATGATGGTGTTGCGGATCTATTTGATTTGGATGCTGATAATGATGGCATCGAGGATGTTATTGAAGTAGGCTTAGGAAATCTAAGCAATGGAAAAGGTAAAATTGATGCAGCTTGGGCTGATGCAAACGGCAATGGATTACACGACAATGCAGAATCGAGTGCGGCATTACCCACCTTAGATTCAGACGGAGACGGCATACCCAACTACATAGATTTAGACAGTGACAATGACAGCCTTTTTGATGTAGATGAATCCGGTACAGGAAATACGAATGCTGTGGCTGGTTTTATCAATGGAGATGGCGATATTAATGGGGATGGCACAGGAGATGGATTAGATTCTGAGACCTTTAGAAATAAAGATACGGACGGTAATGGTACCATAGAACTTTTTGGTGATGGAATATTAGACATTTACGATTACGGTACCGGAATCAACCAATATGGAAATTTAGGACAAGGAGAAAATGTTGCGCCTTTTCTCAATTATCTTTTGGATACTGACGGCGATGGAATTCCAAATTACATTGATGTAAAATCTAATGGACTTACATTTGATATCGCTAAAACGTTGTTAATCTATGATTATAAAACGCTGGACACTAACAACGATGGAATTATTGATGGAACAACTGATGCCGATAAAGATGGTATTCCGGATGCTTTTGATACCAATCCAGCTGTTTTTGGTTCTCCAAGGGATTTACACTCTAAATTATTTCTTGATTTTGACGGTCGAAACGATTACGGACAAAGCACCTCCATTCTGGGTGGTTTAGCCAATGCTTCCCTAATGGCATGGATCAATTTGAATCCTGCTTTTATAACAGACGGCGTTATTGTGGGTCAGGATAAATTTCAAATCCGTATTTCAGCGGCTAAAAAACTGCAAGCGGTTGTAAATGGTACTACAGTAACTTTTGGTACTGCTTTAGATGTTTCTCAATGGTATAATGTAGCCACGGTCTTTGACGGCAATAATTTGAAATTATATTTAAATGGTACTTTGGTAACAACCCAAGCAGCATCCGGAAGTATTGCTATTGATCCCTCACTGCTTACTTTAGGAAAGAATCCCATTGCAAACACAAAATATTTCAAAGGGAAAATAGATGAAATACGCGTCTTCAATGTGGCGCTAACGGACTCTCAATTACAACGAATGGTGTATCAGGAAATACAAAATACTGGCTCAGAAGTTAGAGGAACTATCGTCCCTAAAAATATTGCTGTCACCCCGGCTTCATTGCCTTTT
Organism: Flavobacterium sp. RSP49; assembly: GCF_003968735.1. Taxonomy (NCBI): domain Bacteria; kingdom Pseudomonadati; phylum Bacteroidota; class Flavobacteriia; order Flavobacteriales; family Flavobacteriaceae; genus Flavobacterium; species Flavobacterium sp. RSP49. The sequence goes on from NZ_RYDN01000010.1 coordinate 12,804, forward strand.
GCAAACCTGCTTCGGTATTACAGAATGGACACCTACAAAGATAACATTATTGATGACCTATCTACCCCGACAATTGACCTCACCGGAACAAAAATCTACAATCATAAAAACATTGATATACAACAGGCACCCTTGCCTTTCCTGACAGAAAGAACCGGTAGTTTTGCAACAGCAGTGCATAGTCCAACCAAAGAAATCAGCGGAAATGACATCATGAAAAACGATTGGTCAATAATCAAAGTACAACATGACATTATTGAAACGGCAAACAACATTGATTTAGGAATGCTGGTTGATTCCGGAAAAAAAATAACAATGAATAATGATACTAAAATACAAAATGACTGGTACTTAAAATTAGACGGTAAAATTGATTTAGTAGGAAAATCACAATTAGTGCAAACTGCGCAAAGCGAATTAGACGTGGCCAGCGCAGGCACTATAGAAAGAGACCAGCAAGGACAATCCAACCTTTACAACTACAACTTCTGGAGCTCTCCTGTAAGCCCCGTAAACACAATGGCAAACAATACGGATTATACCGTCAATGCGGTGTTTAGAGACGGAACAAATCCTGCAATCCCAGCAGCAATCAATTGGATTGGAGGCTATGATGGACGCGCAACAGACCCAATTAGTTTAGCCCGGTATTGGCTTTATAAATTTGACAATTATGCCAGTGCGTACGCAAATTGGGTGCAAATAAATGAAACCAGTCCGTTGCGAGTGGGACAGGGATTTACGTTAAAAGGAAACGGAGCAGCCTCCGAAACTCAAAATTATACCTTTACAGGAAAACCAAATAATGGAATTATACTTACAAATACAGTAAGTGCCACACAATTATTACTTACCGGAAATCCCTATCCGTCAGCTTTAGATGCCTTTGCTTTCATCAATGACAATCTGAATTCCATAGACCAATTACAAGACACAGGCGTAGACGGCACGCTCTATTTCTGGGAACACTCCTCCAACAACAATACACATGTTTTAAGAGATTATTTAGGAGGCTACGCTGTGCTTAACTTATCCGGTGGTTTACCGCCAGTGGTACCGGATATGATAAGTGGCGTAGGGCTGAGCAACAAAATTCCAAAGCAAAATATTCCAGTGGGCCAGGGATTCTTTGTATTTGGCAAAACGGGTGGTGGCGGAACCGTAATTTTCAATAACGGTCAACGGACTTTTCAGAAAGAAACGGATGCAGCATCCAATACTCTTTTCAAAACTACAGCTACAACAAAAGCAAAAAATACATGGAATACTAATGCCAGTGATCCTGTAAAAAAAGACTCCCTGAAAAGGATCCGCTTGGGTTTCAACTCAACCAATAATTTCCATCGCCAAGTCTTGTTAGCTTTTATGCAGGGGCAAGCAACCAGCGCGATTGATTATGGTTATGACGGCTTCTTGATGGATGATCTGCCTAGCGACATGTATTTCCTAAATGGTACAAAGCAACTGGTAATTCAAGGGGAAGGCTACTTTGACCTGGAATCATCCTACCCCATCGGCGTAAAAACAGATCGGGAAGGAATTGTACAATTTTTAATCGACGGTCTGGAAAATTTCGAAACCAATCAACCTGTTTTTGTTTATGATGACAATACTAAAACCCATCATAATATCAGGAATGCAACTTTTGAAATCAATCTTGCCAAAGGGGAATTCCACAATCGCTTTTCGTTGCGTTTCAAAGACAAGAGCCTTGGAATAACGGATCCCATCCATACGAGTAACACTCTAGTAATTCTGCATTCGCAAAATAAAAACGTGCTGATGATCCACAACAAAAAAACAGACACAACGGTTCAAGAAGTTACTTTATTCAATATTCTTGGGCAAGTAGTCTCCAGTTGGAAGGTTGAAAATCAAGATCAGCAAAACATACAGCTTCCCCTTGAAAAAGAAAGTTCCGGTGTTTATATTGCACAGTTACAAACTTCAAAAGGAATGCTTCGCGAAAAGATAATTATCAAATAATCTGTTTCTTTTTGGAGAAAAAAATCAAAAACAATTAAATAAATAGTGCTCTGAATTTTATAATTGATTTGAATTATTATCTATATTTGGACTGATATCCAAAGTAAATAAACCAATTTTAAAATTTATAACATGAAAAAAATACTAACATTTGTTGCAATTGCATTCTTCACTACTGCTCTTAGTGCGCAAGAAGTAAAAGCTGTCGCAAAAGCTAAAAAAGAATCCTGTTGTGCCAAAAAAGACTCCAAAGCAATGACTGCCGCAGAAGTTGAAACATGCAAAACAAAATGCAAATCCGAAGGAAAAAAGTGTGCGGCAACAATGGCAAAAGCCAGCGGAAAAAAATGCTAAACTAAAACCTTCCATTTTCACTTTATAAAAAACGACGCTTATTTCAGCGCCGTTTTTCTTTTTAATAACCAGAAAAAAAATGTTTAACACCGTTGGTAATAAATCATCGACATTCGTTAACCATAGCTTAAACTCCTTTCGAATCCCAGCTTGTTAAAATTGATTTCATTTGTAGCAACTACTACAGCATGAAAACAACACTACTGCTATTATCCGATACGGAATTACAAACAAGATTGCAGCACCAGGATCAGCTTGCCTTTGGCATCTTATTTGACCGTTATTGGAAAAGATTGTATACCTATGCTTTTAAAATCTACAAAGAGGAAGCCATTTGCGAAGATATTGTTCAGGAAATATTTATTAGTCTCTGGGAAAAATCAGCCAATACATCTATTGAAAATTTAGAAGGTTATTTACTCCGAGCCGTCAAATACAAAGTTGCCAATCACATTCGGGATTTAAAATTTGATTCCGGACATCTTGAAATACTCCAAAACATCCCGAATCCTTCCGGAACCGATAAGCATTTAGTATACCAAGAATTTGAATCCGAAATTTTTAAGCAAATAAAGAAACTCCCTCCCAGAAGCCAAGAAGTCATAATCCTGAGCCGATTGGAACATTACACCAATATTGAAATTGCCCAAAAATTAAACATTTCAGTCCGCACCGTAGAAAAGCACATCAGTGATGGATTGAAATTGCTTAAAATGAAGATTGACCCCTGCCAATTCTCGATTTTTATTACGGTAATGTTGCTACAATGTTAATCCACTCCCCCTTCTGTTACCAAATCTTTAAGACTGAATTTCCCACTACGTAAAAACAATACCAGCGGGTACTTATAGTAAAAAGACCCGTTTTGCAAAAAGAAGACTTCCTCGCATTAGCCCAAAAATATGCTCAAAATAAATGCACGCTATCCGAAAAAGAGGCTGTAGAAACCTTCTTCTCTAAACAAACAGAGAAAGAACAAAACACGATAATCCTTTCTTTAACCCCAGAAAAAAGAAATGCAATCCTGCATAAAATAAATACTACCATTAACAAGCCAAAAGGAAAGCTGCAAAAACGCTATTCGAATTTGGCCAAAATAGCTGCCATTGCAATTCTTTTTATCGGAATTTCTTTCGTAATAACCCAATCTACCAGTACAAATCGCATCACACAATCCGCTGCCAAAGGGGAAATAAAAACACTCTTTTTGCCTGATGGCAGTCAGCTGGTTTTAAATGGCAACAGCAGCGTTACTTACGCATCCAATTTCAAAAACAACCGAAAACTAGACCTTAAAGGAGAAGCTTATTTCAAAGTAGTTCGCAATCCAAAAAGTCCTTTTACAGTAGAAACCTCCCAATTCAAAATCAAAGTTTTAGGAACTTCTTTTACTATTAGCGCGTATGAAAATTACCCCAATACCATCCGTGTGCTATCCGGAAAAGTAGCCGTGAATTCTAAAGAAAACCCCAATCACAACGTATTGCTAACTAAAAATCAACAACTGCGTTTTCATACATCACAGCTTCCACTGCTCACAAACAATACCCGGGAAGATTTCTTGGCTTGGACTAAAAATATTATAGTGCTCGAAAATACAAGCCTTGGCGAAACAGCCGCAATTTTGAGAAATAAATTTAATGTGACCATTCTTTTTGAGCATCCGGAATTAGAACAACTCCGGATTACCGGAAAATTTAAAAACGAAAATATCACTACTATCCTCAACAGTATTGCCGAGGTAAAACAATTAGAAATTCACGTTCAAAACCAAAACACCATTTTTATACGAGAAAAACCAAAGAAGTAAATGCTGGAATTCGCTATTAAAACCAATACTTAAGTGGCATTCGAATTGAGATCCCCTTAAAACAAAATAAATATTTAAAACCTATTAAAATGAATTTGAAAATCCAATTTCTTTTTTCCCTAAAATTAAAAAAATACCTGTACCTGTTCAGTTTCCTCTTCATGTTTTCTGAAATGGCTGCAATGCCTTATACAACTATAACTACCGAGGAGAAAAATTTCTCTATCGACATCAAAGAAATCCAAATCAGGGAAGTCTTTGATATCTTAGAAAAAAAGACTCCTTACACCTTTGTTTTTGACGAAACAATCGCCTCTTCAAAACAACGTTTGACTTTAGTGGTAAACAAGGAAAGCATACATACTATTTTAAATAAAATTACCGCCCAAACTGGCTTTCAATTTCGCCGCATCAACAATACCATTTCTGTAACCAAATCTCCTTCAATCCAGCAGCTCACCCGCGGCACAGTAAATGATTCTCAAGGCTTGCCTTTACCTGGAGCAAGCGTTTTAGAAAAAGGAACTACAAACAGCACCACAACTGATTTTGACGGAAAATTTAGTCTGACCACCTCCACGGCTAATGCGATTTTAGTAGTTTCCTATATGGGTTTTGATGACAAAGAAGTATCCGCAAATAATTCTGCGCCACTGGTAATCCGCTTAACAGCGAACACTAATGCGCTGAACGAGGTTGTGGTAACTGCTTTAGGAATTAAAAGACAGGAAAAACAATTGGGTTTTTCGCAACAAACCATCAATGCCGATAATCTGGCACAAACTGCTCCAAATAACTGGTCTTCAGGTCTAAAAGGAAAAGTGGCCGGTTTAAATATCGTTTCCTCAGGATCCGGGCCTCTAAATTCCCAACAAATTACCTTAAGAGGAAATAATTCGTTGAATCCCAATGGAAATAATGCCTTAATTATTGTAGATGGTGTTCCCCTAAACAGTAAAATAACCAGCTCAGGATCTGACAGTGCGTATATGGGTCGCGATTCTCCAGTTGATTTTGGTAACGGTATTTCAGACCTTAACCTGGATGATATCGAAAATGTAACAGTCTTAAAAGGACCCGGAGCCACTGCACTTTATGGAAGTCGTGCCGCAAATGGTGCGTTAATTATCACTACCAAATCCGGTAAAAAGAACAAAGGCCTTGGGATTAGCTATAACACTGGAGTCACTTTTGACGTCATTCAACGTTGGCCAGATTACCAATATGAATATGGTCAGGGTACCGGAAAATCATTTGATCGAAATGGAAATCCGTATTATTCCTATTTAAGTTCTGCCGATGGAAACAATACGGGTTCCACCAGTAGCGCCTGGGGACCAAAATTTGACGGACAATCCTATTTTCAATACGATCCCGTAACGCAGACTCAAGGAACCGAAAGAACACCTTGGATTCCCTACAAGAATAATATTAAAGATTTCTGGCGTACCGGAATTACTACAAACAACAACCTCACGCTTCAAGGCGGGGACAAAAATGGTTCCATGAGAATGTCTATTGGTCATTCTAAAAATGAATGGATCATGCCTAATACCGGATTTGAAAGAATAACAGCCTCTGTGAATGCGGATTATAAAATCTCGGATAAAATTAAAATTGCTTCTGTGATCAATTACAACAACAGAGACAGTGACAATTTACCGAGTACCGGTTACAATAATGGCTCTATCGCCTACTTTACGATTTTCCAAAATCCAAATGTAGATCTCGATTGGTACCGCCCTATTTGGAGACAAGGTCAAAACCAAATCCAACAGCTGCAACCTTTCAGTAGTTATATTGATAATCCCTATTTAATTGCCAATGAAGCTACAAATTCCTTAGCGAGTAACCAAATCGTGGGAAATCTGAACGCCACAATCCAGTTGGCTCCCAATTTAGATCTTTTATTGAGAACTGCTTTAAACACCTACCATCAGGATCGGGAGCAAAAAAGGCCGTACAGTATCAATCGGTATGCTAAAGGATTTTTTAGAACACAGGATGTATTTATGCAGGAAGTAAATTCTGATTTTTTATTGACTTACAAGAATAAGCTGTCAAACGATTTTTCCTTTTCTGCGTCAGCAGGTGGAAATGCGATGAGCTATAAATACCAAAGGATGGATGCTGCTGTGGAAGGCTTGGTCGTTCCTGATGTGTACAAATTGGCAAATGGGGTCAGCAATCCAATCATAAGTGTAAATGACAGTTATAAAAAAGTCAATAGCTTGTACGGACTGTTCTCCCTTTCTTTTAAAGATCAGATTTTCTTAGATGTTACGGGCAGAAACGACTGGTCCAGTACTTTACCAGTACAAAACAATTCTTTCTTTTACCCTTCTGTAAATACCAGTTTTATTCTTTCTGAAATATTCAACTTACCCAAATCACTGGAATATTTTAAATACCGATTGTCTCTTGCCCAAGTGGGTAATGATACTGATCCGTATAGAACCAGTAAATACTACGATCAATCTGCCTTTGCAAGTTCAGCAGTAGCGCCGTCAACCTTGTATAATGCCAATTTTAAACCCGAAATCACCACAAGTATCGAAACCGGTTTTGAAGGGCGATTATTCAAAAACAGAATCAATTTTGACGCGACGGTCTATCAGACAACAACTAAAAACCAAATTATTTCTGTTCCCTTAGACATCACAACGGGATTCAGTTCCGGCATCATGAATTCTGGCGAAGTTCGAAATCGAGGAGTTGAACTCACCCTAACCGGAAAAATTGTCAATATGGATAAATTTAAGTGGTCAACCACTTTAACTTGGTCTAAAAACTGGAATCGCGTCATGGAACTTGCCGATGGTATTCAGGGACAACAAACCATTGGTTCAGGAGGTTCAGCCACATTGATTGCCAAAGAGGGTGGGACAACAACCGCAATATACGGCTACGGTTTTGTACGATCTCCTGACGGTCAGATTGTATATGACAATGCGGGTTTACCGGCCTATCCGGATGAAATTCAATACATAGGCGATGCCACTCCGGATTGGAGAGCCGGATTATACAACAGTTTTAAATTTGGAAACATAGGTTTAAATGTCATGTTGGATGGTCAACTTGGCGGTATCATCTATTCCCAAACCCATCATAAACTATCTGAAATGGGTAAAATCAGATCTACCATAAAAGGACGCGAAGAAGGAGTGATTGTAGGCGAAGGAGTAGTATTAAATTCCGATGGTACGTATTCTCAAAACACTACTGAGGCACTAACTCCGGACTGGTACGCCAGGTATTACCGCAGAGCCAATGTCGAGTCCAACTCTTTTGAAGCTTCTTATGTAAAATTGAGAGAAGTAAGTCTGCAATACAGTTTCTCTCCAATATGGCTTAAGAATACCGGCATTACAAGTTTAGATGTATCGGTTTTTGGTCGAGACTTAGCGGTTCTTTCTGACTTTCCTATTTTCGATCCGGAAACGGCAGCCTTAAATGGAGATACTATTTTACCCGGTATCGAAATGGGTCAAATGCCCACTCCTGCTACCTATGGTTTTAATTTAAAAGTGAATTTCTAAACTATTATTTAAAGATGAAAAAAATACAAATTTTTACTGCTACTTTAGTTCTAATACTGTTAAACTTTGCTTGCACGGGCGATTTTAGCGAGCTCAATGAAGACCCTAACCGGATTGCCCAGATAAGTCCAGGAACATTAATTAATCCTATTATTTATGGTCTGGCTACACACAACGCGACTAGAAGTGCGGGTGTCACGTTCGATTTGATGCAGGTATCGCTCCCCTTTCCCAGCGTTTCCGGAGGGCTTCACCGTTATGATTTAAGTCAGGAAATAGGCTATTCGTCCTGGGCTAATTACTACAAATGGCTCAATAATATCAAGGAAATGAAAACTGCGGCGATACGGGCAGAGGATCGCAATTATGAAGCCATTGCACTGACACTAAATGCATGGGTGTATGCCAATCTTACGGATATTTTTGGACCGGTTCCCATGACCGAAGCTGTAAACGGTGAGGAAGGCAACCTTTATCCCGCATTTGATTCTCAGGAATTAATTTACACCACTATTTTAGCCGATTTAGAACGAGCAAATGCCCTTTATAATTCCACTACTCCTATGATTTATGCCAGTGACATCCTCTTTCAAAACAATGTCACAAAATGGAGAAAATTCACTAATTCCCTTCAAATGCGTTTGTTGTTGAGAATATCCAACCGTACCGAAACCAATTCTTTTCAAAAGTTGGCAACGATGATTCAAAATCCAACACAATATCCTGTTTTTGAAAACACATCCGAATCTGCCATCCTGAAAGTAACTGGAGTAACCCCTAATGTTTCTCCTTGGGGAAGACCACAGGATTTTAGTTTAAACGTAAAAATAGCCTCTTTTTTTATAGATAATCTAAACACCATGGCCGATCCACGAAGACCTGTTATTGCTGGTGTTGCAAGAGACTTAAACAATGTTTCCATAGGCTACAAAGGAATTCCCAGCGCCTATGCAGGAGCTGAATCTCAGTTTGCTTACAATGCTTCTACGTTTAATGCAACTCAGATAACCAATCCCATGAATATTTTCTTGATGACGTATGCCGAAGTAGCCTTTATAAAAGCCGAAATGGCGCAAAGAGGATTCACTACGGATGCCGAAACGCATTATAAAAAAGGAGTTCAGGCCGCCATGGAGCAATTGGGAGCCACAATACCCAGTACTTATTTTGATAATTCATTAGCAGCTTATGATGGTACTTTAGAAAAAATCATGCTTCAAAAATATTATGCCCTTTATTTTATCGATTACCAACAATGGTTTGAATACCGCAGAACTGGATTCCCAATTCTTCCAAAAACGACTGCCATGGAAAATAATGGAATTATGCCTTCCCGTTTTTATTATCCAACGAGCATTCAAATCAACAACCAGCAAAATTACCTCAAAGCAGTTGAAATGTTGGGTACAGATGATATTAACACTAAAGTTTGGTGGGACAAATAAAATCTTAATTTAAAATAAATAAACAATGAAAAAATCAACATTCTCCATTTGTGCCTTGCTGTTTTCAATAGGAATTATGGCACAAACCAACGTTCAAGGTTATGTTTTTGAAGACCACAATCAGAACGGCAAAAAAGAACGAAATGAAAAAGGAATTGCTAATGTTTCCGTAACCAATGGTCTGGAAGTGGTCCTTACCGATGAAAAAGGTAAATACATCCTGCCTATTAGCGACGATGCAATTATAGCCGTAATTAAACCCGCCAATTATACAGTAGGCGTGGATGAAAATAATCTGCCCCAGTTTTTTTACAATCACAAACCCAAAGGCTCTCCTCAATTAAAATTCAAAGGAGTAGACCCCACGGGAAAATTGCCTAAATCAATCGATTTTGGTTTGGTTCCCCAACAGGAAAATCAAGAGTTTACAGCTCTTATTTTTGGTGATCCGCAACCTTATACCCAGGCTGAAGTTGACTTTTTTGCCAAAGGGATTGTAGCCGAAGTAGAAGGAATTAAAAATGTTCCTTTCGGATTGAGCCTGGGAGATCTAGTGGGAAATGACCTTGCTCTTTTTAATCCTTACATTAAAGCGGTACAAAAAGCGGGGATTCCGTGGTACAATTTATTGGGAAATCACGATCTTAATTTTGATGCCACCACAGATGAAATGGCCGATGAAACCTACGAAGCCCATTTTGGCCCAGCAAATTATGCCTTCAATTATGGTAAAGTCCATTTTATCGTCATGGATAATGTGCTCTATCCTGATCCCCGAAATCAAAAAGGATATTGGGGCGGTTTTACACCAAAACAGTTGCAGTTTATAGCCAATGATTTGAAATTGGTTTCAAAAGAACATTTAATAGTGCTGGCTTTTCATATTCCAATAAGTGAGCCTACCGATGAAGATACTTTCAGAGATGAAGATCGGGATCAGTTATTCGAGCTTTTAAAAGATTTCCCAAACACACTTTCTCTTTCTGCCCATACCCACATTCAACGCCAGGATTACTTTGGCAAAACCGATGGCTGGTTACAGGAAAAACCACACCATCATTACAATGTAGGAACCACTTCCGGAGATTGGTATTCCGGAAAACTGAATTCTGAAGGCGTTCCGGTTTCGACCATGCGTGATGGAACACCAAAAGGATACGCCTTTATTAATTTTAAAGGAAATAAATACAGTCTGGATTATAAAGTGGCGGGCAAACCCAAAACCTATCAAATGGAAGTTTTTGCACCCAAAGTAGTTGAAAAAGGCCGTCCTACACGATCCGGAATTTATGTGAATTTCTTTATGGGAAGTAAAAACGACAACCTCGAATACCGTGTAGACCAAGACGAATGGAAAGCAATGGACTATGTAAAGGAAATAGATCCTTCGTATGCCACTGAGGTTTATGAATGGGATCTAACCGAAGAATTAATTCCCGGTAGACGCTCGTCTAATCCTATAGAAAGCAAACATCTTTGGAAGGGAAAAATTCCTACGAATCTGGAAATAGGCGTACATACGATCGAGATTAAAGCCACAGATCAATTTGGAAAAACCTACACTGAAACAACTTCCTACCGCTTGGAGAATCAAAAATAAGTTTGTTTGTTTTTTATTTTTTAAAAGGCTCGCTAAAGATTTTAATCCAAGCGAGCTTTTTTTATTCAAAATAAATAGGAGTACGCTGCACCCATATAATAGTACAGCACATTCCTTTTTCTGGATTTCAGACTAAAATCAACTTTTTTTCTTTCAAAACAGTCTGAAATCATAGTCCTATACCAACGTATCACCATCCTTTCCGATATTGGAATGAAGTAAGTGAGGCTAGTTTATCGATTTTCTTTAGCAACCGAGAAACTACACCAATTGAACCAAAAAATACCAAAACAACAACGTGATAAAAGATAGTGGTATTCCAAAACCGATCATCATACTGCTCAATCGAGGTTTTAAACCGTGCGTAGAAGCTAATATACAAGCTGTAATCATTGGGGCCATAGCCGACTCTAAAATAGCAACTTGAATAATTTTAGAATGCTGTTGCAAAATCAATACATACAATACATAAATAAGAGCCGGGGTCAAAATTAATTTATACAAAAGGCCCAGTCCTAAAAACTTCCAGTGCTGGCTTTTCCGTTCAAAACGCAATTGCAAACCAACCGATAGCAAAGCCAAAGGAGTTACTGCACTTCCCATTTTTTGAAATAAAACTTGGATGTACTCATGGAAATCCACATTACAAACATTCATCAAACAGGCTACTAAAAAAGTTATAAAAGGTGGAAAAAACAGAATCTTCTTAGCAATTTGAACACCATTTGGACTTCCGGTAGAGTATACTGTTGCCACCAGAATCCCTAAGGTCGAAAGCACAACAAAAGAACCGGGCTGATCTACTAAAATAGCCGTTTTCAAACCTTCTTCACCATATAACGCTTCAATTATTGGAAAACCTAAAAAAGATGTGTTCCCTAAACCAGCCGTGATAATTAAACACCCAGTGAGTTTCTTAGACCAGCCAAATTTGTTTCCTAAAAAACTAAAAAACAAATAGGAAACTACAAATCCAATCCAGGCTACCCCAATAGGGAATAACAATTCAGGACTCCAGTCTATTTTTGGAATATAATACAGGGCCAGAGCCGGAAGGCAAATATAAATAACAAGCTTATTTAACAGCTTGTAAACACTAATAACAGGGAATGCTTTTATATTTTGTAGCACAATACCGAGGAATAAAAAAACAAAAATCAAGATAAAATTATTCATAATGGTGCAAAGATATTGACAAATCCTTTATAAACTCAATTCAAAAAATAAAATTATTGATTTAGCTGTGCATCAAAAGCCTGATCACGATCAATTTGATATTTTATGCAAATCACTATTCATTCACCATCCTTTTTTATTAATTTTACTTTTAAAAAAAGCTGCTTTGCCAAATAAAAAACTACCTCATTCTGCCCTTAACGAAAAACCTGGGATTTCTTCTCCTGAAGCTATCAGTGCTGCAGCGGTGGAACATATCCAGCAATTTAGAAAAATACAACCTTCATCTAACGAACTCTTTAGCGGCATATTAGCGGGAAATATCACAGCTTTGAGTCGTGCCATTACGTTAGTAGAAAGTACAAACACCAACCATTTAGCGAAAGCCAATGAAGTCATAAATGCTTGTTTGCCTCACGCCAATAAATCCGTCAGAATAGGAATAACAGGGGTTCCCGGAGTAGGAAAAAGCACTTTTATTGAAGCATTTGGTTTGCACTTGACCAGTTTAGGAAAGAAAGTAGCTGTTTTGGCAGTAGATCCGAGCAGTACCATTTCGCACGGAAGTATTTTAGGTGATAAAACCCGAATGGAGGAATTGGTTAAAGACAAAAATGCATATATCAGACCATCTGCTTCAGGGGAAACCCTAGGTGGAGTAGCCCGAAAAACCAGGGAAACCATCACGCTTTGTGAAGCCTGCGGTTTTGACACTATATTGATCGAAACGGTGGGTGTTGGTCAAAGTGAAACCGCAGTACACAGCATGGTAGATTTCTTTTTGTTGTTAAAAATTACCGGGGCTGGTGATGATTTACAAGGAATAAAACGCGGTATTATGGAAATGGCCGATGCCATCGTAATTAATAAAGCCGATGGAGACAATCTCCGAAAAGCTCAATTAGCCAAACTGGAATTCAAGAGAGCTCTGCATCTTTTTCCGGCTAAAAAATCAGGCTGGATCCCTACCACTTCTACCTGTAGCTCCATAAGTCACGAAGGAATAGCGGAAGTTTGGGAAACCATTCATAAATTTCTGGAACTTACTAAAGTCAATAATTATTTCTTTGAAAAACGGAAAGAACAAAACCAATATTGGATGTTAGAAACCATCAACGAACAATTAAAAACTAATTTTTACAATAATCCGGAAATTCAAGCATCAATGAATGCAACTAAAAAAGCGGTGCAAAATGATGAAATTTCACCCTTTGCAGCCGCTCAAAAATTATTAGAAACCTATTTAAAAAAATAGATTTACTCCTCGTAAAGTTTGATTTCTCGATCGTAAAACTCATTGGCAAGAACAATTAATCCTTCCATTTCTGCATTTAGTTCGCCTTCATCCAGATCTTCGGCTTCTTCGATAAATTCGACTTCATCGTCTTTCAGATTGATAATAAATCGGGGATAATCCAAATGAATGATAAAAATATCTTCCGGAAAATCGGTATTGTCACCCAGTAAAAATTTTGGTAATTCCATGTTGCTATAATCGTTAATTTACTTTTTTATTAAATGTGTATTTGCGAAACAAATTAACGATTAAGGATTTGAAAAAACTATTTATCCGACAAGATTATTGGTGTATTTCCTTTACCATTCATAAATATAATTTTAGTATTAGCAGAAGCCGCTAATTCTTTTTGTGCTTTTATGGATTCGTATTGCAATTGCTTGTCAGACAAACCTGTAGAAATAATCTTTTGATAATCTGCAATTCCTTGGGCTTCTACTCTTTTACGTTCCGCTTCCTGTTTCTCTTTTTGAAGAACAAAAATCATTTTTTGAGCATCCTGTTCTGCATTAATTTTACTCTCAATGGTCTTTTTAACCGATGTTGGAAGATTAATATTTCGAATCAACAATTGTTCTAAAACAATTCCTCTTTTTTTGAAATCAGCTTCTATACTTTTGAAAATACGTTGTTGGAATTCATTTCTTTTGGTTGAATACAAAGAGACTGCATCATAATAGACCGCATTATCCCGAATTCGGGTTCGAGTAACCGGAAGCACAATTTTGTCATTATAATTGACCCCAATTTGTTTTAAAATTTTAGGCGCATCCGTAGGAATGATTCGAAATAAAACCGTTAGATCAATAACAACTTCCAGTCCATCATTCGACAAAACACGAACGGCATTACCACCTGCAAGTGTACTTCCTTCGCTCACTTCGGAAGCCATGGTATTATTTTGGGTTTGTATATCAAAATAAGTAACATCCATAAGCGGGTTAATGATATTTAAACCACTATTTAAAATATCAGGTTGCACATCCCCATAAAGTGTCTTAACGCCCACTTTACCCGCTTCTACTTGTTTAAAAGCCGAAGAAAAAAGACCAAGAAGAATTACTATAAATCCTATTATTCTGACAATAGGAGCAAATTGTGTAAATTGATTTGGATTGTTTTTTAGTGTAAAACTTACAATCACTAAAAGAATTCCTAATAATATAATTAAAATCATTTAAAAATATTTAAGATTAAATGACAATTTACAGCAATTAAACTTAAATAAAGACTTTTTTTAAAAACATTGGAAGAACTTTATTTTTTTGAATGCTTCACAACCAACTTTCTTGTCAATCTCGCAAAGCGAATATACAAAAATAAAGCGGCTGCCGTCAATCCTGCCAAAAGCCCGATCCAAATCCCAACTGCTTTTAGATTGGTATAGTTTCCCAGATAGTAAGAAATTGGAAAACCAATAACCCAATAGGACACAAAGGTAATATACATGGGGATTTTTACATCTTGCAAGCCACGTAAAGCACCAAGAACAACAACTTGAATTCCATCTGAAATTTGAAAAACAGCGGCTACTAACAGTAATTTTGATGTGATAGTGATAATTTCAGAATTATCAATCATTTGAGCCGAATCAGACATATTCAAAAATAAATGTGGCAGGTATTGATGAAACGCCACAAAAATAATGGCAAAAAATGTTTCTAAAATTATAGCCAGTAAAAAGATAGAACGGGCTACAACAATCAATTCTTTGTAATCATTCATTCCCTTGGTATGACTCACGCGGATCATGGCGGCAACACTCAATCCCATGGCGACCATAAATGTTGATGATGATAGGATAAGGGCTATTTGATTGGCGGCCTGACTATTTTTTCCAATCGAACCTGAAAGCCAAATAGCAGCGGTAAACAATGCTACTTCAAACAGCATTTGCATAGCTGAAGGCAACCCAAGATTGATGATTTTTTTCAACACTGATTTTCGTATTTCCTTGAAACTGAAATTTTTGAAATATCGTTTTAATGCTGCATTTCTTTTTATTAAATAATGCATAAAAACGACCATCATAATTCTTGAAATGACAGTTCCTAAAGCCGCCCCAAGAATACCTAATTTAGGAAAAATCCAAATGCCATAAATAAGAACATAGTTAAAAAAAATATGCACCACATTAGCCATAAGTATGGCATACATAGAATATTTAGTTTTTGCTAAACCATCCGCAAATTGTTTGTATCCCTGGTATATTATTACCGGAATCAAAGAAAAAGCAACCCAGTCAATGTACGGAGCAGCCATGTCAGCCACTTCTTTGGGTTGGTGCATCAAGTACATAATTTGTTTGGACAAAACGGTCAGAATAAATAAAGCGACTCCAAGAACTGTACATAAAAGCAATCCATGGTGAAAAATAGAACGGATTTTATCCTCCTCTTTTTCCGCATCAGCTTCTGCAACTAAAGGAGTAATTGCTGTTGAAAATCCTATTCCTATCGATAACGCAATAAAGATGAAACTGTTTCCCAGTGATACCGCCGCCAGCTCCGTAGACCCTAATTTTCCTACCATGAAATTGTCAACAATCCCTATTAAGGTATGTCCCAACATTCCTAAAATTATGGGATACGCTAATCTTATATTATAAGAAAACTCTTTGAAGTATTGGGATAAATTCACTTTTTGCTTTTTTGATGGCAAATATAATTAGAAGCTTTCAATTGCATCACTACTATTTGATATATATCACTACTTTTTTAGTGAAACAGGCTGCAAGTTATAAATTCTATAACATAACGAAATAATTGTATAACTTTTTCAGCATTGTTACTGTTACTTTTGATATGTTGTTTTGGGGGCATTTTAACCTACAGAACAGAAATTTAAAAAATACAATTATGAAAATCACAGAAAAAATGAAAATCGCCTTTGCATGTACCATCGTAATGATGTTTGCAAATAATGTACAAGCTCAAGAAACAACCAAAGTAGAGCACTATGATCAAGGATTCCGTTTAGGAGTTGGTGTAAATGGTGGATATTCCGTAAATGATCCATACAAATTAACCTTAGGAGCCGATGCCAGATTACAATATGATTTATCAAAACGATATTCTGTAACCGTAACAACTGGTTTCAACAACTTATTTGTAAGTAAAGTTGACGGAGCTGATCTAGGGTTTATTCCGGCAAAAGCAGGTTTTAAAGCTTTTATATGGGACGATCAATTTTATGTAATGGGAGAAGCCGGTGCTGCTTTTGCAGTGACTAACGGTTATAATGAAACCTCATTAATCGTAGCGCCAAGTATTGGTTACGCTACAAAATACATTGATATCTCTTTGCGATATGAGCACTATTCTGATTTTCCTAGAGTGAATAACAATGGAACTCCAGGAGAAGGTGTAGGACAAGTTGGCGTTCGTGTGGCTTATGGTTTCAAACTATAACGTTATTTTGCATTCGGTTAAAAACCGCAAACTTCCCAAATCAGGCTACACTTAACGATGTATCCATGCCTTGCAAACAAATCAAAACCCAGAACCTGTTGCGCGCATGCGTCACATCCTGCAACTCGCTCCATTTTGCCAATCACTTTAAAATCATTGGGATTTATAGATTTCATAACAAATAATTTATCTTTGCAACTCAAATGTAACAAACTATAAGGATTAATCCTGATGAATTTCAGGAGCATATTCCAGCTATTCGTTGCAATCTTTTATTATTTTAAAGAAAAATAATAAAAGGATTTCCACTATTATCTGGGCTAGGCACTTGTTTTCAAAACACATACAATGGAAAAATTCACACTCGAATTACTGTTTCAAATCATCGGCATTGGTTCCGCATCGGGACTTATTTACAAAGACAATTCGCTACTGATTATTGGCGACAACAGCGGCTTTCTTTACGAATATCACATCGATTCCAAAGATTTAAAACGCTATCCGCTACTGGAAAATCCTACAGAGAACACACCAAAAAAAGACAAAGCTGATTTTGAAGCCATAACCCATTTTGAAGACAGCGTGTATGTTTTTGGCTCCGGTTCCACCGAAAAAAGAAACAAAATGATTCAAATCAACTCCAGCCATAAAAGAGTAACTGCCACAAATGATATCACTAATTTATATGCAGCGCTGCAAAGTTTCGGGGAAATAAAACCCGAAGATTTCAACATTGAAGGTGCCATCTACAATGGCAAAAGTTGGTTTTTAGTGAATCGTGGCAACGGAAGCGCCAATAAGAATGTCCTTTTTACCATCGAAGGAAAAAACCTCTCTACTGATTTCGCTATTCTTTCAAACAACTACAAACTCCCAAAAATACAAGGAGTACGAAGTAGTTTTACCGATGCCGTTTTAGTCGACAACAGCATTTATTTTTTGGCCACAGCCGAAGATACCAAATCTACTTATGAGGATGGCGAAATTTTAGGAAGTCTTATTGGAAGCATCAACCTGAAAACCATGAAAATCGATTTCACACAAAAAATTAGCAGCACCCATAAATTCGAAGGGTTGACTTTATACACCAATTCAAAAGAAAAAATAGAATTCCTGCTCTGTGAAGACAAAGATACCGAGGTTTTAGAAACCGAAATTTACAAACTGACTTTGGACAAAAAATAAAGTCCATTTGATTAAAAAATGTTCGTTGCTGTCAAAATAGCAGAACGTTAAATTTAGATTAAATAGAAAATCAAAATAGATTTCAAATGTAAAACGGACTACTTTTACAGTAAACTTAGCCTTTTATTGGCCTAAAATAATTCTCCAAATGACAGATTTAAAAAATAAAAATGCCCTGATCACCGGCGCAGGAAAAGGAATTGGTAAAGCAATCGCTTTGGCCCTAGCCAAAGAAGGTGTCAATGTAATTTTGATTGCCAGAACACAGGACGAAATAGACAGCGTAGCGGCAAAAGTGCGTTCGTTGCGCGTAAAAGCACTCGCAATAACTGCTGATGTTGTTGATATCAACTCGGTAAACGCTGCCGTTGAGCAAGCATTGACTGAATTTGGAACCATTGATATTCTAATCAACAATGCCGGTATAGCCGCTTTTGGAAAATTTTTAGAATTAGAACCTACGGATTGGGAACGCATCATTCAGGTAAACTTAATGGGAACCTATTATGTAACCCGCGCCGTTTTACCCAATATGATCGAAAGACAAACCGGGGACATCATCAACATTTCTTCCACAGCCGGATTAAGTGGCAATGCACTGACAAGTGCTTACAGTGCCTCAAAATTTGCCGTTTTAGGATTAACGGAATCGTTGATGCAGGAAGTGCGTAAACACAATATTCGTGTAACAGCCTTAACCCCAAGTACGGTTGCCACGGAAATGGCCAAAGATTTAAAATTGACAGACGGAAATCCGGACACAGTCATGCAAGCCGAAGATATGGCCGAATTAATCATCGCACAGCTTAAATTAAACCGACGCGTATTTGTCAAAAATAGCAGTATCTGGTCTACGAATCCGTAACACCATTTAAACAAAGAAAATGACAAAACAAATTGTTTAAAAAAAATCTGCAAAAATCTACAAAATCTGCGTGCTGAAAATTTTTCACGCAGATTTTGCAGATCCAGCAGATTTTATAGCTTATAATACCTATTTCAAATTCTTTAAAAAAGCATTTGAAAAAAAATACAGTTTATATTAACCCCTTTTAATTAAAAAAAATATTTATTATATTCGTAGAAAAACCCATTCTTCATACTGCAAAAATTTATCTTTTTAAACCTCAATATTCACGAATTCCATTCGTACGCTTCCGTCTTCATCAATTTTCGTCAAATTAATATCATGTAATGTATTTACTAATTCCGGATTCCAAGGCGTTTTTACTTTCACATAGTTTTCCGTAAACCCGTGAATATAGCCTTCTTTATTTTCACTTTCGAACAAAACGGTTCTATTGCTTCCTAATTGACTTTCGTAAAAAGCACGGCGTTTTTTGACGGATAAACTGCGCATCATTTTACTGCGTTTGGCCCGAACATTAGCAGGAACAATACCTGCCATGGTTGCTGCCTCAGTATTATCACGTTCAGAATAGGTAAAAACGTGCAAATACGAAATATCCATATCATTCACAAAATGATAGGTTTCCAGGAAATGCTCGTCTGTTTCTCCCGGGAAACCCACAATCACATCTACGCCAATGCAAGCATGCGGCATCACTTCCCGAATTTTATTTACCCTTTCAGTATAAATTTCACGTTGGTACCGACGCTTCATTAATTTCAAAATATCATTGCTTCCAGACTGCAACGGAATATGAAAATGCGGCACAAAAGTTCTGCTTTTTGATACAAATTCAATCGTTTCATTTTTCAATAAATTCGGTTCAATAGAGGATATTCGCAATCTTTCTATTCCTTCTACTTTGTCTAATTCCCGAACCAATTCCAGGAAAGTATGTTCGTGTTTTTTATTACCAAATTCCCCCTTACCGTAATCGCCAATATTTACGCCGGTAAGCACAATTTCCTTGATGTTTTGTTTCGAAATTTCGGCTGCATTTTTCAATACATTTTCCAGTTCATCACTCCTGGAAATCCCTCTTGCTAATGGAATTGTGCAATAGGTACATTTGTAATCACAACCGTCCTGTACTTTCAAAAACGCACGGGTTCTATCCCCAATCGAGTAACTTCCCACATAAAAATCAGCTTCGGAAATCTCGCAGGAGTGTACTTCCCCAAAATCATTTTTCGACAAATCATTGATATAATCGGTCAATTTAAATTTTTCGGTAGCACCAAGGACTAAATCGACTCCATCAACACTCGCTAATTCTTCGGGTTTTAGTTGCGCATAGCAACCCACCGCCGCTACAAAGGCGTTATTGTTCAATTTCATCGCTTTGCGCACGACTTGCTTGAACTGCTTATCCGCGTTTTCCGTAACGGAACAGGTATTAATCACATACATATCAGCCACTTCCTCAAAACCTACCCGATCAAAACCCTCGTCTTGCAGGGTACGGGCAATTGTTGACGTTTCTGAAAAATTCAGTTTACAACCTAGTGTATAAAAAGCAACTTTTTTTCTGTTTCCCATAAGATAACTCAATTAATGAAATCGTTGTCAAAAAATTAAGAGTGCAAATTTACGAACAATATTCTGGAAAATGAAATCAATAAATTCTATATCTTAGCATCTTCTAGACCAATAATTTATACTGTCAAAATGAAAAAAAAAATTTCAATTATATTCCTTTTTATTGCGGTTCAAATAAATGCTCAGAACAACATTGAATGGGATGGAAAATATCAAATCCAACTTTCCGATTTTAAATCAAAAGCAACTCAAATTGGCAATGTGAATAGTAATAGCATACAAACTGCTTCTGGACTAAATTTTAGCATACAAATGAGTAACGTTGAATTCGTGTTTACAAAAAACTTCAATTCCAAAGTAAGTTCTACATTCAAACAAGAATCGGCTTCCATAATAGCAACTGACACTATTACTGCTGAACGTATGGTGAAATTTGCTCAATATGAATTTGATTTATCAGAACTTTATGCTCGAAAACTTAGAAAAGACTTATACGTTAACAAAGGCACTTTTTCAGATATTAGTTTTCTTCAACCGCTTTATGATGCTATCCAAAAAGAATATGTAGAAGAACACGGAGAAGCCTCTAAAAAAACTAATCTGGGACAAAAAAAGGATATATTAATAAAACTTAACGATGATGTTTTAATAAGAATTCAAGAACTTTCTGATTTCTGTAAAACTTGTAAACCACCTAAAAAGAAATCTTAATTCAAAATAAATCGCCTCACAACCTCAGCAACGCCATGATCATTATTTGATGCAACAACAACATCGCCTTTATCTCTCAATTCAGGATCCACATTATCCACCCAAATACCCAATCCAGCATATTCAATCATGGTTAAATCATTCCCTGCATTTCCAACAGCAATAATTTCACTTTGCATAATATTTAATTTTTTGGCTAAAAATTCAATACTGGCTCCTTTATCAATTCCATTTTGTGCTACTTCCAGAAAAAACGGCTTTGACATGCTGACACTTAGATGCGGCATAGTCGCTTTCAAATCTTTTTCTACTTCTTTTAAATAACTTGGCTCTTGCAATAAAATACATTTTACAGCTGAAGACTGCACTTCCTCTTTAAAACTCACCACTTTATTATGGGCTAAACCGGTAATTTTCTTTTCAATTTCTATGTATTCAGAATCCGTTTCACTTACAATTTTACCATTAATATAGGTAATAATATGTGTCTTACTTTTTATACTATAATCGTACAATTCATGGATTTGCTTTTGTGTCAACATTTGCTCAAAAATAATTTTATCTTCCTTTAAATCGGTAATTACTGCCCCGTTGTAGGATATCATGTAGGAATTATCCAATTGTAGCTCTTTGGCGTAGGCAATCATTGCAGGTGTAGGTCGTCCAGAAGCCAGAATAACATAAACCCCTAATTCCTGCGCCTTAGCCAACATCTCTTTATTCTCGTCTGAAATGGTATGATCATCGTTCAACAAAGTATCATCCATGTCCAAAACCAACATTTTATATTTCATTTTTATTTTTTAAACGTAGTAGTATCTATTACCGCAGATTCACAAATTATTTTTTTAATTTGATTGCCTTCTCACGATTGTCAAAAATTTGAAGAATCCGAATTTTTATTTCAGAATGAATTTTGTAAATAATTTTATACGTTAGAATAATCATTCTTCTGTATGGTCCTCCCAAGAATTCATCAAGTTGATAATGTTCCACAAAATGAATATTTTTACTTTGAATTACAATATCTCTGAGACCATTTCTCGCTCCTTGAAGATAGTTAAATTTAATAAATTCAACTATTAGTCTTAAATCGGCTTTCGCTTTATTATACTAAAGTATGGTAATTGGCTTTTGCATATTACCATTTCTCCATTTCTTTCTATAAATCCTCAATAGTTGTATATTTTCCTGATAAAATTCGTTCGTCAGTTTCTTTAACTCCCACTTATACACTCTTCTTTATCAATTGGATAACAGCTATAGTGTGAGCAACAACTTTTAGGTCGAGAATAAATTTAAACACTATTATTTTCTCAGTTTACGTTCATGATCAATGCAATGTAACCAATCCATCAATTCTATTTTTTTTGCAGCTATATCTATCTAGTAGCCGCATTTCAATACCAAGTATACTACTTTAAATACTCATTCTGAATTCTTCAATAACGGGGTTTACTTTTGCAAACTCGGTTTCCTGAACAAACAATTCAACCGCCAAATCTGAATTTCCAAATCCTCCCAATCGAGCCGATTGTATATTATTTTTCACTACTACATTTACACCAATCGCTTCGATTTTTTCTTGTAACGCCATTGCTAAAATTTCACTTCCCGAAAACACTTTCATTAATCCCATTTTGCTCTTTATTTAATTGTTTAGCTCCGCAAAGTTTCCAACTTTGAGGATGTGTACAAGGTCTCCTGACCTTAATATTTATAATCTAATATCCTGTTCTTAGCTCCCAGCTCCGCAAAGTTTCCAACTTTGAGGATGCGTAAAAGGTCTCCTGACCTTTTTTATTTATAATCTAATATCCTGTTCTTAGCTCCGCAAAGTTTCCAACTTTGAGGATGCGTAAAAGGTCTCCTGACCTTTTTTATTTATAATCTAATATCCTGTTCTTAGCTCCCAGCTCCGCAAAGTTTCCAACTTTGAGGATGCGTAAAAGGTCTCCTGACCTTAATATTTATAATCTAATAGTTTGTTACCAAATAAAATTATTCGTTATTGAAGACGGTTTTAAAACATCTATTACTGGATTGTCAACTTTTGTAATTGCTATGATTCCTTCATCATTTACATAATTTGATGCACTTGAATAGCAATAATGTGACGCTTTAATAACTATTCCCGCTCGTATTGGGTTCATGTGGATGTAATTTAATTTAGACCACATGAATTTTTCAGAAAAGATTTCTTCGGGATGGCTGCCATATTGCCAAAACTGATATTTTTCATTACGCGTATGACTTTTACAAGCAAATTCAAATCGCTTTAACATCCAGTCTGCGCGACTTTCCGGTCCGTTTTCTATTTTATTCAAAATAGTCTTTGCTGTAAACTTTTTGAAATCTCTGATCAAATCAGATAATTTACTTTCTTCGGATTGAATAATCAAATGAATATGATTGGACATAATTACAAATCCAAACAAAATCATCCCTTTGTTTTTTATGCAAAAATCCAAACTTTCAATAATGCAATCTTTATAATTTTTTCTAGAAAACACATCTACCCAATCTACAACTGTTGCCGTAATAAAATGAGGTTTTGATTGGTCTCGGATAATGTAGCCTTCTTTCATATTGTTACTATTTCAGTCTGATACTTACACCTCCTCAAAGTTAAAAACTTTGCGGAGCAAATATGTAGCCTATTCTATTGCTATTATTTCAGTCTGAGACTGAACTACACCTCCTCAAAGTTAAAAACTTTGCGGAGCATAGACTGAACTACACCTTCTCAAAGTTAAAAACTTTGCGGAGCAAATATA
>NZ_RYDN01000010.1:36549-103110 GCF_003968735.1 Flavobacterium sp. RSP49
CCTCCTCAAAGTTAAAAACTTTGCGGAGCATAGACTGAACTACACCTTCTCAAAGTTAAAAACTTTGCGGAGCAAATATATCGCCTATTCTATTGTTATTATTTCAGTCTGAGATTGAACTACACCTCCTCAAAGTTAAAAACTTTGCGGAGCATAGACTGAACTACACCTTCTCAAAGTTAAAAACTTTGCGGAGCAAATATGTAGCCTATTCTATTGTTATTATTTCAGTCTGAGATTGAACTACACCTCCTCAAAGTTAAAAACTTTGCGGAGCATAGACTGAACTACACCTCCTCAAAGTTAAAAACTTTGCGGAGCATTGACTGAACTAAACCTCCTCAAAGTTAAAAACTTTGCGGAGCATAAGGAGTATAAATTATTTATTTTCTTCTAGCTATGGAAGTCATCTCCAACTTCAGGTTCTAAATCTTCCTCCTCTTCCTCTTCCTCTTCTCCATCAAAATCGAATTCAAAAGGCTCCACCAGCATTTTTTCCGCAAGAACCTCTATTCGCTCTGTGAATTGTTCCGACAAAATAATACGTTGGGTCTTGACAATACTATTCGAAATACGCATGATTTTTGTCTCATGACGCAATTTCAAAATTGGATCTGCATCATCAAGAACAAGCATTTTTAATCGGTTTACATTATAACCAGCCGTAGTAAACATTTCACTTAGCTTATTTGGAGTCCCTATCAACACGTCAATTCCGCTGGAAATATAATTCTTATCGTATTCCATATCGCCTTTGTCATGAACACCATAGACTTCTAAATTAGAATACTTCCCATATTTTTCAAATAGGGATTCCATTTCCAATACTTTCGCTTTGTCTTCAACAATTATCAAAGCCCTTGGCGATTCTTCAGTTGCGCCTGTCAATCTCTGAATTACATTTAGCACGATTGTAGTTGATTTCCCGCTTCCTTTTGGTGCGATAATAATACAATCCGAACCACTTTTTAGTGTCGAAAATGTTTCTTTTTGAATCGCATTGGCCTCAGTCAAACCGTTTTCAATCAGGGCTTGTTGCAAGGCTTGGTTTATTTTTTTTAGTTTCATTTCTTATGATTGAAAGATTAAAAATTAAAAGATTAAAAGATTCAAACTAGTACCGAATCTTTAAATCATTACATTTTTAAATCATTAATTTTATTTTATTTAGATGCGAATAACTTCACATCATTCTCAGAAATTTCGCTTCCGCCGAGGATAATCAAACGCTCCACTACATTTCGTAATTCCCGAATATTTCCTGTCCAATCATAATCCTGCAATAAATGAATCGCTGCTGCAGAGAATTTTTTTACCGCATTTCCTTGCTCCAAAGCAATTTTTTCGGCAAAATGAGCAATCAACATCGGGATATCATCCTGTCTTTCGTTCAATCCCGGAACTTTTATCAAAATCACGGCCAAACGATGGTATAAATCTTCCCGGAAACGTCCTTCAGCAATTTCGACTTTCAAATCTTTATTGGTTGCCGCGACTACACGAACATCGACTTTGATATCTTTGTCCGCTCCCACTCTGGTAATCATACTTTCCTGTAAAGCACGCAATACTTTAGCTTGCGCCGAAAGACTCATATCTCCTATTTCATCCAAGAAAATAGTGCCTTTATCTGCCGCTTCAAATTTTCCTGCGCGGTCTTTCACTGCGGAGGTAAACGCTCCTTTTACGTGACCAAATAATTCGCTTTCAATCAATTCCGATGGTATAGCCGCACAATTCACTTCGATTAAAGGAAAATTAGCTCTCTCACTTTTTTCATGTAATTGATGTGCAACCAGTTCTTTTCCGGTTCCGTTGGGTCCCGTAATTAAAACTCTGGCTTCGGTTTGGGCTACTTTCTCAATCATCACTTTAATGTGATTGATGGCGTCGCTTTCGCCAATCATTTCGTAGTTTTTGCTAACTTTTTTCTTCAGAATTTTGTTCTCTACTACGAGTTGTTTTTTGTCCAAAGCATTTCGAACTGTATTCAACAATCGGTTTAAATCGGGCGGTTTTGAGATGTAATCAAAGGCTCCCAAACGCATTGTATTGATAGCCGTTTCCATATCGCCATGACCAGAAATCATCACCATAGGAATTTCGGGCTTGATTTTTTTGACGGCTTCCAGTACCTCAACACCATCCATTTTAGGCATTTTGATGTCGCACAAAACCAAATCGTAATCGTTATTTTTTATTTTTTCAAGACCTGCAAGACCATCTTCGGCTTCTTCCACCTGATAAGTATCATTTTCTTCCGAAAGTATTTTTGTAAGTACTCTTCGAATGGCGGCCTCATCTTCTATGATTAGTATTTTTGACATCTCTTTTCTTTATTGGGTTAATCGTTAACCAAATAACCGATTAAACTTCTATTAGTATTTCAACCATTTATATAATTCCCTCCAAGTGGGTTTCTTGCCATACATTAGTATTCCTATTCGGTATATTTTTGCGGCAAACCAAACTACAGAAAAGAAGGTGCCAAATAGCAGCGTTACTGAAATGGCGATTTGCCACAAAGGTACGCCAAACGGAATTCGCATCAGCATAACAATTGGTGATGTAAGCGGAATCATTGAAAAAATAACGGCAATTGTTCCGTGTGGATCATTGATAACCGTAAAAAAACCAACGTAAACACTCAGCATCAATGGCATAATGATTGGCAAAAGGAATTGTTGTGAGTCCGTCTGATTGTCTACTGCGGCACCAATGGCTGCGTAAAACGAACTGTACAAAAAATAACCGCCGATGAAATAAATCACAAATCCAATCAAGATATTTGCAATGGGCAGATTCCATAATTCCTTAATATACATTTGGGCAGTTCCAGTCATTTCCTGCTGTGCAGCTTGCATCAATTCAGGCGAAACGCTGGCGCTTGGACCCACATTTACCCCAAAAAAGACTGAGGCTGCAAACATTAATGAGAGTCCAATGATAGCCCAAATAAGGAACTGCAGCAATCCGGCTAGCGCAGTTCCAATGATTTTGCCCATCATCAGTTGAAACGGTTTGACTGAGGATATAATAATCTCTACGATTCGGCTGGTTTTCTCTTCGATCACACTTCGCATCACCATGTTTCCGTAGATGATTATGAACATCATTATAAGGTATCCAAATGCGCCACCAATCCCAATTTTGATTTCGTTAAGTCCTTTGATACTCTCTTCACCCGATGCTTTCGTCAAACTAATATTGACTTGGGCCTGGGCTTTTTTAATGGCAAGCGTATCTAAATGTGCTTTTTCTAAATTGTTTTTCGTCAATTTATTGGCAATCACATCCTGAACTTTTTCTATAAAAGAAATACTGGGACTGTTGTTTGAAATAAACTGTATTTTATTTTCGAAATCCTTTGTGTTTTCTGACTTTGGAATATATAATAGTCCTTCATAGCGCTCGTCAGCGATGCTGTCTTTCAAAAATTTTAAATCTACAAGAGATAAATCGAGGTATTTGTATTGGCTGTTTTTGTTGTTTTTAAGTATAAATTCTTTAACGAACAAACCGGATTCATCATGAATGGCGATCCGTTTGGTATCCGCTTTCATGGAACTTAAATAGCCTATAAATGCTGCTATCCCAACAAATAACAACGGACTTAAAAAAGTCATTACAACAAAAGATTTATTACGCACTTTAGTAATAAATTCTCTTTTTATGATTAATGAAATGATACTCATTTTTTAGACTGCTTAAATTTTTAGATTACTTAGATTTTTTTAGAACAATTAGATTAGGAAACTGTAAAAAGTCTGACAATCTATGAAGTCTAACCATCTATTGTGTTACTGTTTGAATGAAAATATCATTTACACTTGGAATTTTTTCTACAAAATGTGTTACTTGTCCACATTGTGTAAGGATATTCAATAATTCATTTGGCGTAGCATTTCCGAGTTGGATTTCCAGTTTTAACTCGTTGTTCAGCGATTTAAAATGTGCCGGAGCAACGTTAAATTTTTGTGTAATAGCAGACATCAATCCCGCTGCATTATCCGATAAAATACCCACTTCAAAACTATTGGTTTTAAATTGTCTTTTAACATCGTCCAGTTTTCCTTCGATCAGTTTATCTGATTTGTGAATCAAAGCGATGTGATCACATAATTCCTCCACGCTTTCCATGCGGTGTGTCGAAAAAATTATGGTAGCTCCTTCTTCTCGCAACGCCAGAATTTCTTCTTTGATAATAGTGGCATTCACGGGATCAAAACCAGAAAAAGGTTCATCAAATATCAATAGTTTTGGTTTGTGCAACACACACACGACGAACTGAATTTTCTGAGCCATTCCCTTAGAAAGTTCCTGGATTTTCTTGTTCCACCAGCCTTGTATTTCAAACTTTTCAAACCAATACTCCAGTTGTTTTTTGGCTTCAGCTTTAGAAAGCCCTTTCATCTGTGCTAAATACAAGCATTGTTCTCCTACTTTCATCGTGTTGTACAAGCCTCTTTCTTCCGGTAAATATCCTATATATTGAACGTGTTTGGGTTGCAGTTTTTCGCCATCAAGAATAATTTCGCCACTGTCCGGTAATGTAATTTGGTTTATTATTCGGATAAGTGATGTTTTTCCGGCTCCGTTTGGACCTAAAAGTCCGTAGATACTTCCTTTAGGAACCGTTAATGAAACCTGGTTAAGCGCAACATAATCACCGTATTGCTTGACAACTTTATTCACTTCAAGAATATTACTCATGCTTATTTTTTAATTGGTGTAAAAGTAGATAATTAGTGCCAAAATACTAAGAATTGTTTCCTATATGTAGCATTTAATTTTTAGCGATCCTCTGTTATTGCCTTAAGTGTATTGGTGTTTGTTTGCAAACAAATTGTTAATGGCGATTTCATAAAAAACCCATCCTTATTATAACAAGGATGGGTAATGTATTTTTATAATCGAATCGATAACTCGAGTCTAAATTTTTTTTTATGAAAACATGTCTTTTACTTTCTCAAAAAAGGATTTGTCTGATTTTTCCGGATTTGGAATAAAATTCTCATCCGTAAGATTTTTTTCGAAAAACTGTTTTTGATCTTTATCCAGCGTTTTTGGCGTCCAAACATTGACATGAACCAGTAAATCGCCGTTTCCATACCCATTGATACTCGGAATTCCTTTTCCTTTTAATCTCAAAATTTTACCGGATTGGATTCCTTCTTCTAGTTTGATTCTCACTTTTCCGTTTATAGCTTCAATGTCTTTGGAAATTCCTAGAACCGCTTCTGCAAAACTGATGTATAAATCGTAGTGTAAATTCTCTCCTTCGCGTTTCAAGAATTCATGCTCTAACTCTTCAATTGCCACAATTAAATCTCCAGGAATACTGTTTCCCGGAGCATCGTTCCCTTTATTAGACACTTTCAATTGCATGCCGTCTACCACACCCGCAGGTATTTTTATAGAAACCGTTTCATCTTCAAGAATCATTCCTTGCGCGTCTGCTTCGGCTGGTTTTTTATCTAGAATTTGTCCGGAACCACCACAGGTAGGACAGGTAGAAGCCGATTGCATTCTGCCCAAAATGGTATTCGTAACACGCATTACTTGTCCTTGACCGTTACAGGTTGAACACGTTTTATAACTAACTCCAGGGGCCTGAACTTTACGTTTTACTTTTACTTTTTTCTCCACGCCGTTGGCAATTTCCTCCAACGTCAATTTTACTTTGATGCGCAGGTTGCTTCCTTTAGCGCGACGAACACCGCCTCCACCGCTGTTGAAACCACCAAAACCGCCACCAAAAATATCTCCAAACTGACTAAAAATATCATCCATATTCATGCCACCGTGACCACCTCCGCCACTGAAACCACCCGATCCATCAAAAGCTTGATGGCCGTATTGGTCGTATTTGGCTTTTTTCTGAGGGTCGCTTAATACTTCGTAAGCTTCAGCAGCTAGTTTGAATTTATCTTCTGCCGATTTGTCTCCGGGATTTTTGTCAGGATGGTACTGTAAAGCGTTTTTTCTGTATGCTTTTTTAATTTCAGCAGCATCAGCACTTTTGGAAATGCCTAATATTTCGTAAAAATCTTTTTTCATTTTTATTTTTTTAAACCATACAGACGCAATGTATCTCGTCTTTGTCTATTTAATTAAGACGCAATAAATCGCGTCTCTACTGACCGATAACCACTTTTGGAAAACGAATGATCTTGTCTCCTAATTTATATCCTTTTTCAAGAACATCAACAATTTTCCCCTTCATCTTTGGAGCTGGAATCTGCGTGATTGCTTCAGCAAAATCCGCATCAAAAACATCTCCAGCTTTCACCTCAACTTGCTCTAATCCTTTAGAAATCAAAGTGCTTTTTAATTTCTCATGAATAAGCTCCACTCCCTTTGTCAACAATTCGTCATCCGATTTGTTTATTTCAACCAAAGCCCTGTCAAAATCATCCAATACAGGCAGCATCGCTAATAACACTTCTTGATTAGCCGTTTTGAATAATTCAATACGCTCTTTGGTTGTTCTGCGTTTGTAATTTTCAAATTCAGCAAATAAGCGTAAATATTTATCTTTTTCTTTAGCTAAGTCTTGCGTTAATTGCTCTTCTACACTTAATTCCTCAACAATGATTTGCTCTTCATTGGCATTATCTTCTAATGTCAACTCCTCTAATTCTTGATCGATTTCTGTATTTTCGGTAGTCATAGTACTCGTATTTTTAAAAATATTCTTAAACTTCATTTTTATTCTTTTTGGGATTGCAAAAGTACTGCCAATTCTTTTAAAATGTCAAATTGTCATCTTTTTATTGATTTCGCTTTTCTTTTCAATATAACACCTGAGTACTCAAAATTTTAAGATTATTTTAAGATTATCTTGCCGTTGTTTCATTAGCTTTGTTAAAATTTTTTATTTAGAACACTTTTCAAAAGTAAAAACTCACGATTTTATTCTAAACAATTATTAATTCACCATTACCTTATAGAAAAAAAAAGCTTCGTGTACTAAAACGGAGCTTTTTTTATGTGTTTAAATTAAGACCGTAACAAATCTTGTTTTAGACCCTCAAAATCCACTGTACGCTGTTCCCCCGATATTAAATTTTTGAGCACAAACGTATCCGACGCGATTTCCTGTTCTCCTGCAATTACGGCAAAAGGAATTCCTCGTTTGTCCGCATGCTGAAACTGCTTGGCCACTTTGGCATTATCCGGATACAATTCCACTTTAATTCCTGCAGCTCTAAGCTTCTGAATGGCTTGCAATCCATAAAAAGCTTCAGCATCACCATAATTAATAAACAATGCTTTTGAAGTTGCTGTTACGGTTTCCGGAAACAAATTCAATTCTTCAATCACCAGGTAAATGCGGTCCAGTCCAAAAGAAATCCCCACACCACTCATATTTTTCAATCCAAAAATTCCGGTCAAATCATCGTATCTTCCGCCGCCGCCAATGGAGCCCATTGCAACAGCTTGTGGCGGCGCCACTTCAAAAATGGCACCGGTATAATAATTCAATCCCCTAGCCAGAGTTACATCCAGGTCTAAAGTCGAATTGCTCAAACCTAATTTCATCACATTATCACAAATGAAACGCAATTCTTCCAAGCCTTTCATTCCTTCCTCTGACTCAGCAAGCAAGACTGAAAGTTGGCTTATTTTCTCAGAAATGGTTCCTGTAAAATGGAATAACGGCTGGACTTTCAGAATTGCTGCTGCTGAAATTCCTTTCTCCATCATTTCTTTTTTGACCCCGTCTTCTCCAATTTTGTCCAGTTTATCGAGTGCCACTGTGAAATCGATCAGTTTATCCGATGCTCCAATCACGTCTGCAATTCCGGATAATATTTTTCGGTTATTGATTTTGATGGTTACCCCTTCTAATCCCAAAGCTGAAAAAACAGTGTCATATAATTGCACTAATTCTACTTCTTGCCACAATGATTTAGACCCTACCACATCCGCATCACATTGAAAAAACTCTCTGAAACGGCCTTTTTGGGGGCGATCCGCTCTCCAAACGGGTTGGATTTGGTATCTTTTGAACGGGAATTCAATCTCGTTTTGGTGCTGTACCACATACCGGGCAAATGGAACGGTTAAGTCATACCGCAATGCTTTCTCCGAAATGCTCGCTGTCAGTTTTGTACTGTCTTTATTTTCGAGATGCGCGACATTGGCTTTCGCCAAATAATCTCCGGAATTCAAAATCTTAAAAATCAAACGGTCGCCTTCTTCTCCGTATTTTCCCATTAGGGTTTCGGAATTTTCAAATGAAGGGGTTTCTATGGGTTGAAAACCAAATTTCTCGAAATTGTTTTTTATGATTTGGATTATATAGTGCCGTTTTGCCACCTCGGTTGGTGAGAAATCTCTGGTTCCTTTTGGAATACTAGGTTTTGATGCCATTGTTACTTTACGAATTAGGTATTATGAATTACAACTGTTAAAAAATGATCAACCAACTCAACATCGAAAATCCGAATTCTGAAATTGTACTATTTGCAAATATCTTACTTTTTAAAATAATTCGTTCTAAAAAAACCCGCATTTTATTTACCGAATCTCTAGCCCGGATTGCAGTGAAAATTAAGCGCTAAAAATACTATTGTTTTTTTGACGAAAAGAGCGACCAAAGGAAGCTACTTTTTGACAATTAAAAATAAATTATTTTTAGTGCTTAATTGCAACGGAAAGCCGGAAATAGCTTCAAAAAAAAGAGATTCCAATAAATTAGTTTTTAGCTGCACAAAATTTGTAACAAAAATTGTAATTTCGTGTCAAACGTTTATGATGTTAAAATTATTCAAAGAAAATATTAGGATTGCATTTGGTTCCATCCGAACGCAATTGTTGCGAACGGTGCTTACGGTGATGATTATCGCTATTGGAATCACGGCTTTAGTCAGTATTCTTACGGTTGTTTCGGCACTTGAAAACACTATTTCCTCCGATTTTGCCTCCATGGGAGCCAATACCTTCAACATTAAACAGTACGAAAACACCACTCGAAATCGTGGCGGGGACGAGCGAGAAATCATTAATCCTATCATTTCTTATCCGGAGGCTGTAGCTTTCAAGAATAAATACAACTACCCACTTACAGAAACGTCGCTTTCCTTTACCGCAACATCTGCCGCCGAAATAAAATATGAGGCAACAAAAACGGATCCCGAAAATACGATCCTAGGAGTTGACGAATTTTTCATAACGAATTCCGGATTAGCAACCAGTACCGGTCGCAATTTTACAGGATTTGACATTGACAACAATGCGTATGTATGTGTTGTAGGGTCGGATTTTGAAAAAGGATTGCTGAAAGACGTAAATCCTATTGATAAAATAATATCCATCCGAGGAGCTAAATTTAAGGTCATCGGAGTTTTGAAAGAGAAAGGATCCACGTTTGGGAACAGTCAGGATTTACGGGTTTTGATTCCAATTCAACTAGCGCGCTCCTTGTTTACGGCACCCAACATCAATTATACAGTGAGTGTCATGGTGGGCAAAAAAGAATTACTGGAACAAGCCCTGGACAACGCCACAAGTACGATGCGCCGGGTTCGTAAATTGAGTCCCGTAAAAGACAGTAATTTTGGCGTCGTGCGCAGCGACGACTTGATCAACCGAATTTTAGGAATTACAAAATACCTGGGACTGGCATCCTGGCTCATAGGCATTATCACCGTGCTGGGATCTTCGATTGCCCTGATGAATATCATGATCGTCTCCGTTACGGAACGCACCCGGGAAATTGGAGTCCGTAAAGCCTTGGGAGCCAAGAAAACGACAATCGCCATTCAGTTTTTTATAGAAACATTACTTATAGGCCAAATGGGCGGATTAGTAGGCATTGTTTTTGGAATCCTAATCGGATTTGGTATCGCCACAGCCATGGACTTTGCCTTTGTAATTCCGTGGGGCGCTATCATGGCGGCTTTTATTACCAGTTTTATTGTAGCGATTGCTTCCGGTTTATATCCCGCAATCAAAGCGGCGGTCCTGGATCCCATTGAAGCCTTGCGTTATGAGTAGATTACAGTGGTCAGTGGCCAGTCTCTAAAACTTTTGAAAAAGTGATCCGTTTTCAACCTATAAATACTAATTACTTATTTCTCCTTTAATCATCCGGTCATTCCCGTAAATATCTTTTCGTAATTCGATGTTTTTGAAATTCATTTTTTCGAGTAAATCGACCATTTCTTTGCCTAAATACTGATTAATTTCAAAATACAACTTTCCGTTTGGCAGCAGATTTTTTTGAGCCAGTTTGGCTATTTTTTTATAAAAAATCAATGCGTCATTATCTTCTACAAAAAGTGCCAGATGCGGTTCATAGTCCAATACATTTTTCTTAATTTCCTCTTTTTCTAAATTGCGAACATACGGCGGGTTAGAAACAATAACATCAAATTCCTGAAGTAAATCTTCAGTTACAAGAATGTTCTGATTGATAAAAGTAATATTTACAGCATTATTGTGGGCGTTATTGTGGGCTGTAGCCAACGCTTTTTCAGACACATCAATTGCAAAAACCTGCGCATTCGGAATGTTTTTTGCCAATGAAACAGCAATACAACCACTTCCCGTTCCTATGTCAAGAATCTTTAAATCTTTGAATTTTTCAATCTTTAAATTATTTCTAATAATCCATGCGACTAGTTCTTCGGTTTCGGGTCTTGGAATCAATACATTCTCATTGACTTCAAAATCCAATCCGTAAAAACTCGTTTTGCCTAAAAGATATTGTATCGGGATTTCCTGTTTTAATTGTGCCAAAATCGAATTCCAAGCTACCCTTTCTGTTTCCGAAAAAACCAAATCAGGATGCAAGGCCAGATCTATTCTTTTCAGTTGATGCTTTTCTTCTGCTATTAAATAGAAAAAACTCTCTGCTTCTCCGGCATCATAAATTGGAGTCAGTTCTTGAATAAATTGGGTTCTGTAATCTCTAATTTTAACGGAACTATTTTTCATTTAAAATTCATGATTTATAATTTTTTGAGCATCCATATCGGACAACTGGTATGACCAGTGCTTCCCATGGGCGACTCAAGGTATTCAAAACCTACTTTCTTATACAGTTTCTGGGCATCAAGCATAAATGGCATCGTTTCAAGATAACAATTTTCAAAACCAAAATCCTTGGCACTTTCTAAACACTTTGCCATCATCTGACTTCCAAGTCCAAGACCTCTGGTTTCCGGCAGGAAATACATTTTTTGAAGTTCACAAATGGTTTCTGCTTCATTTTCAAGTGGGGCAACCCCGGCAGAACCTATAATTTCTCCATCCTTTTCCACCACATAATAAACTGATTTTGACTTATTATATTCCTCATACATTAAATCCAAATACGGATCTTCATACGCCGTTCCTACTTTTGGAATCTTTAATTCGTCAAAAACTGCTCGTATCAATGCTGCAACTGCAAGATTGTCTTCTTTTTTTATTTTTCTAATGCGGTACTTTTCCATTTTTTTTCAGAAACTAATTTTAGCCACAAAAGTATCAATTGTTTGTTGTTATTCTCTAACATTTTTAAAACTAATCCTGCCTCAATCCCAAGTTTGAGTACCAGATTGGGGCTACACGCAAAAATCACTACTTTTGTTGGGTGAAAATACATGAAAAATACATCAAACGGTGCGTCGAGCTGGCCAAAAATGGTCTGGGAACCACCTATCCAAATCCGTTAGTAGGCAGTGTAATTGTTTGTGACGGCAACATCATTGGCGAAGGCTGGCATAAAAAAGCAGGAGAACCGCACGCAGAAGTCCTTGCAATAAATTCCGTAAAAGACAAATCGCTGCTGAATAAAGCAACTATTTACGTGAGTTTAGAGCCTTGCAGTCATTTTGGCAAAACACCGCCCTGTTGTGATTTGATTATCAAAAATAAAATTCCAAATGTAGTTATAGGCACTGTTGACCCCAATATAAAAGTGGCAGGAAACGGAATCAAAAAGCTCATGGAAGCCGGAGTACACGTAACCCTAGGCGTTCTGGAAGACGAATGCCAGGAGCTCAACAAAAGGTTTTTTACCTTTCACGAAAAGAAAAGACCATATATTATTTTGAAATGGGCACAAAGTCAAGATGGTTTTATTGCGCCAAAAGAAAAATCAGAAAAAAAACCGGTCTGGATCACCACTATTTATTCCAGACAACTGGTTCATAAATGGCGCACTGAGGAGCAAGCCATTCTGGTGGGAACACAAACTGTTATTGATGATAACCCAAAACTCAATGCGCGCGATTGGTATGGAAACAATCCCATTCGGGTGGTTTTAGATCAAAATAACCGCATCTCAAAAGACAGTCACATCTTTGACAATCACGTTAAAACTATTCTTTTATCCGGATTTAAAACGGGTGTTGAAAAAGAAAATACTATCTTTGAGTGCATCGATTTTGAAAAAAACACAGCTGAACACCTGGTTCAATCCCTGTACAAACATCAAATTCAATCCGTTATCATTGAAGGCGGAAGGCAAACGCTGCAAACTTTTATCGATGCTAATCTTTGGGATGAAGCTCGAATATTTGTTGGAAATATCCAATTTAAAACTGGAATCAAGGCGCCTATTCTTGTTCAAAAACAGTTCAAAAAACAATGCATAGGTTCAGACGAACTTCTAATTCACAAAAACCATGATTAACACTATCATTTTTGATTTTGGAGATGTTTTTATCAACTTAGACAAACAAGCCACCAATACTGCGTTCCAGAAATTAGGCCTGAAGGAATGGAATGCTGATTTAGACCATTTGAACATCCAGTTTGAAACCGGAAAAATCTCCCGTGATAATTTCCTATCGGGCATTCAAAAACATCTTCCAAATGCCACCACAAAAGAAATTTTAGCCGCTTGGAATGCCATACTTCTCGATTTCCCGTTGTATCGATTGGAATTCCTGCAAATGCTTTCGCAAAAATACCGCTTGTTTTTATTATCCAATACGGATGCTATTCATATAGAAACGTTCGAACGCAAAAACGGGATTTCTTTTTACAGGGATTTTTACCAATGCTTTGAGAAAGTCTATTTTTCATTTGAGCTAGGCTTAAGAAAACCAAATCCTGACGCTTTTCATCATTTGATAAGCAACCATGAATTAGCGCCCAAGCGAACGTTATTTGTCGATGATAAAAAAGAAAATACGGATGTCGCACTCGCATTGGGATTTGAAGTTTGGAATTTACAAGTAGGCACAGAAGATGTCATCCATTTACTGGACAAAAAAATAATTTGAAAGAACCGCTTCAAGTCATATCAAATTTCACTCTTTTTTTTAATTTCAATTGAAAGACACATACAACACCATTGCATTTTCTTCAGAGGAACTGCTATTCAAAGAAAAAAACAGCAAATTTTTTGGCTATGCCTATCCCATTCAATCGGAGGACGAAGTAAAGCCGCTCATCGATATTTTGCGGAAGCAACATCCTCATGCAGGACATTTTTGCTATGCCTATCAAATTGGCACCAGCACAGTGGCCTATAGAGCAAACGATGACGGAGAACCAAGCCATAGTGCCGGTATGCCTATTTACGGACAAATTCAGTCGTTTTCAGTTACTAATATCCTGATCGTCGTGGTTCGGGTTTTTGGCGGCGTGAAGTTAGGCGTTGGCGGCTTGATTGCTGCCTATAAAACCACGGCACAACTGATTCTGGAAAGCTGTGTCATTATAGAGAAAACAATCGATTGTCATTTTAGCCTCGCCTTTGAGTACCAAAATATGAATAAAGTAATGCGGGTCATCAAGGAACAAAAATTGGAAATTGTTTCACAGGAAATGGAAATAAGTGCGATCACTACCCTTCCGATAGGTAAAATCGAGCTGAAAACCCGAAAAAAAAATGCCGAAAAACTATTCGACACTTTCAATTCGATGTTTGAAATTGGTATAAAACGACTCTAATTCTTACCCGTTGGGTGCAATTAATTTTTGATGATAATTTTCGTCAGTTCGAGTGATCCCGCTTTTGGGCGGGATTATATCGAGAACTAGAAAATTAGTATTAAAAACTGTTCTCGATACACGTCACTTCGAGTGCGAAGCGTATCGAGAAGTTTGTTCCGTTTTACTACACAAAAAATACTCGAACTGACGTTTTGAATAATTGCACCCATCGGGTTAATTCTTATTCAATAGTACTTCTTTTGTACTTTATTCCATTGTTTTTAACAATTCTAAAATATATTCTGGAGGTGCCATTGGACGACCTGTTTCTAAGGAGACAAAAACCAAAATAAATTGCGCCGTTGTTAATAACTCATCAAATTCATTATAAATAGCACAATCAAATTCTATCTTCACCGAAGTCTGGCTTTTGAAAATCGTATGAACCGTTAACAACTCATCATAGCGCGCTGATTTTTTATAATTTATATTCATAGAAACAATTGGCAGCGCAATTCCGCTTTCCTCCATACTTTTATAGGATATCCCTTTGTTCCTGAGCCATTCCACCCTTCCTATCTCAAAATAAGGGATGTAATTCCCATGGTATACAACTCCCATTTGGTCTGTTTCCGAGTATCGCACCCGAACTTCTATTTGATGATCTTTCATTACGTAAATATTAAAAAATTTTGAATTTAAAAAAGCGCCTTACAACAATAATTTGGTAAATTAGTGCCCTATATATTTTTTTTTACAGAAATTTGTTCACATATTTGTTACCCCAATAAATAATCACACAACCTCTTTTTTTTAGTAAGATAAAAATTACCAATTAAAAACAATTTAATAGAATCTATGAACAAAACTGCTCAATCAGTATGGGAAAACTGTTTGTCTTTTATAAAAGACAACATCCAAGACCAAGCGTACAAAACTTGGTTCGAACCAATCAAATCAGTTGAACTTACCGATAACGCATTATATATTCAGGTACCTAGTAAATTTTTTTACGAATGGCTCGAGGAGCACTATGTCAAATTGTTAAAAGTGGCCCTTACTAAAGAACTTGGAAAAAATGCAAAGTTACTTTATAAAATCAGAATGGAAAACACTTACGGCAATAAACAACCATTTACGGAACAGTTGCCAAGCGCCAATAGAGTTCCTATGAAGCCGCAAGAAGTAGATGCTCCTTTTAAAAACTTAAATCCCGAATTAAGAAATCCATTTGTAATTCCAGGCATCCGAAATTTAAAAATCGAATCACAACTGAATGCAAATTATAGTTTTGACAACTTTTTAGAAGGGGATTCAAATCGATTGGCTCGTTCTGCAGGTATGGCGGTTGCCAATAAACCGGGTGGAACGTCGTTCAATCCGTTATTGATTTTTGGTGGTGTTGGTCTTGGAAAAACGCATTTGGCGCATGCCATTGGGGTAGAAATAAAAGACAAATACCCTGAAAAAACCGTTTTATACATTTCGGCTGAAATTTTCACCCAACAATACATCGACTCGGTAAAGAAAAACAATCGAAATGATTTCATCCATTTCTATCAATTAATTGATGTTTTAATTATTGATGACGTGCAATTTCTTTCCGGAAAGACAGGAACTCAAGATGTGTTTTTTCACATATTCAACTATTTACATCAAAACGGCAAACAGGTCATCCTAACTTCGGACAAGGCGCCTGTTGACATGCAAGATATTGAACAACGGTTGCTTTCGCGTTTCAAATGGGGATTGAGTGCTGAATTGCACCAACCGGATTATGAAACCAGAATTTCCATCCTAAAAAACATATTGTACAGAGACGGTGTCGAAATTCCGGACGAAATCATCGAATACGTAGCGCGTAATATCAAATCGAATGTAAGAGAATTAGAAGGAGCCATTATATCATTGATTGCACAATCGTCATTTAATAAAAAAGAAGTAACACTGGAACTGGCTAAAAGTGTCGTTGAAAAATTTGTAAAAAATGTAAAACGAGAAATTTCTATTGATTACATTCAAAAAATTGTTTCGGAGTATTTCCAGCTGGATTTAGAAACACTGCAATCCAAAACCAGAAAAAGACACGTGGTGCAAGCCCGACAACTGGCGATGTTTTTTGCAAAGAAATTCACAAAAGCCTCTTTGGCAAATATTGGTTCTCAAATTGGAGATCGCGATCACGCTACGGTATTACACGCTTGCAAAACCGTTGATAATTTAGTGGCTACGGACAAACAATTCAAAAAATTTGTGGAAGATATCAATAAAAAATTAACGCTATAGACTCTTTATGTCCATAAAAATTTTAATGGTTTGTTTGGGAAACATTTGTCGTTCCCCATTGGCTGAAGGCCTATTAGCTTCTAAGCTTCCAAAGAACAAATTCACAGTGGATTCTGCAGGAACTGGATCCTGGCACATTGGCCAATCGCCGGACGAACGCTCTATTGCTGTAGCAAAAAAAAACAAAATTAGCATTTCAAATCAAAAAGGGAGGCAATTCAGTAGTGCTGATTTCGACACATTTGACTATATCTACGTCATGGATAATTCCAATTATGAAGACGTCGTGCAGCTTGCGGAGCACCCGGAACAAATAGAAAAAGTACAACTGATTTTGAATGATTTATTTCCAAACGAAAAAGTAGATGTTCCTGATCCGTATTTTGGTTTGCCTAATGGATTTGAAATTGTTTACAACATGCTGGATGAAGCGTGTACGGTTCTTGCACAAAAGCTAATCGCCAAACACAGCTAGTTTTTTCGGATCAAATTATTTTGGGAATCCTAACAATATACTGACCATCATATAAACACACTATCTTTAGGAACATAAATTACACCTATGAAACCAAATGCTGTTTTAGGAAAACTCTATCTAATCCCTACCACAATGGGCGATTGCGATCCTATGGATGTTTTGCCACAAACCATAAAAAGAAGTATTGATCTCCTTGATTATTATATTGTAGAAAACGACAAAACAGCCCGCAAATCGATAAAAGGTGTTAGTCCAGAGAAGAAACAATCCGAGTTAAAACTTTTTGTTTTAAACAAACACACTGAAATCAAAGAACATTTAGACTTTATACAACCATTGCTGGAAGGGCAAAATATGGGCTTAATGAGCGAAGCAGGCTGTCCCGGAGTGGCTGATCCTGGTGCTGTGATTGTCAAATTAGCCCATGAAAAAGGCATTCAGGTTGTTCCTTTGGTTGGTCCTTCTTCCATCCTTTTGGCCATGATGGCTTCCGGAATGAATGGACAAAGCTTTACGTTTCATGGTTATTTGCCTATTGAAAAAGAGGAAAAAAAAGGCAGCTTCAAAACCTTGGAAAGACTTTCTTTTGAAAAAAATCAATCTCAAATTTTCATTGAAACGCCGTATCGCAACAACAAATTACTGGAAGATTTATTGCAAACACTGCATCCCGAAACACACTTGTGCATTGCTGCGGATATCACTTTACCAACCGAATATATCAAGACCAAGAAAATTGCGGCCTGGAAAAAAGAAACCATCGACCTGCACAAACGACCAACTATTTTTATCATCCACAAAATGTAAATTCAAACTTCTTTACCTTTTACTAAAAGGGTAAACCAGATCAGTTATCAAAGTTACAATTCAATAAAGCAACAGAATACGCTGAATTATTGGACTTAATAAAACAACACCTCTAATCATTAATTCTAATTATAAAACCCTATTTTTATTATTATAAGTAATGATTTTTTTAGGAGTAAACTTCTATATAGCAGCACGAGTATATCTATTGTTATGAAGCTCCCATAGTGCGCTCTAATGCCACCCTGATGCGGGTCGCTACGCAATAATGACACCCCAAAAACAAAAATGATTACAACACACAGGCTCCAGAAACTGTTGAATCGCCGTGTGATGGAGTCATTCTTTAGCAAATCGTTTCAATATTTTATTATTTTATTATGCGTGCATACTATTTAATTTTGCTATATTTACCATTAAAACATAAAAAACATGAGTTATTCAGATAAAATGTTGCGGGACGATGCTCTAAAAGGCAAAGTGATTGTAGTCACAGGAGGCGGAAGTGGTTTAGGAAAAGCAATGACCCACTATTTCTTGGAATTAGGAGCGCAAGTCGCCATCACCTCCAGAGATTTAGAAAAACTAAAAAAAACCGCTGCGGAACTGGAAACGCTAACTGGCGGAACCTGCCTTCCTATTCAATGTGACGTACGTCATTATAGTGAAGTCGAAAACATGCTGCAAGAGGTTTTGAACACTTTTGGCAAAGTGGATGTCCTTCTTAATAACGCCGCCGGAAATTTCATTTCCCCCACAGAAAGACTCTCTGCAAATGCTTTTGACACCGTGATTGATATTGTTTTGAAAGGGACAAAAAACTGCACCCTTGCTTTTGGAAAACATTGGATTGACACCAAACAAAAATCAGCAACTATTTTAAACATCGTAACAACGTATGCCTGGACCGGTTCTGCTTATGTGGTGCCTAGTGCGACAGCAAAAGCAGGTGTCCTGGCCATGACGCGCAGTCTTGCTGTAGAATGGGCAAAATACGGCATCCGTTCTAATGCAATTGCACCGGGACCGTTTCCGACGAAAGGTGCGTGGGACCGTTTACTACCCGGTGACTTGGCCGAGAAATTTGATATGGCAAAAAAAGTGCCATTGAAACGCGTAGGAGACCATCAGGAATTGGCTAATTTAGCCGCTTATCTGGTCTCTGATTTTTCAGCGTATGTCAATGGTGAAGTGGTGGTGATTGATGGTGGTGAGTGGCTGAAAGGCGCCGGACAATTCAATCTGTTAGAAGCGATACCGGAAGCACTTTGGGATCAGTTGGAGCTGTTGATTAAAGCAAAGAAAAATAAATAATCCATACCCAACTCGGAACTAAATAAGTCGAAAGTTTAACGTCATAAAGTCAAAAGGAACACTATTGCAAACAGTAGTTTAAAATCGATCTGTTGCGTCATTTTGTCGAATTTTAAAACACGACATTTGAAAAGAAAAATTTTGCCATGTATAACACCCATTTCTTTTTTGTTACCTTTGCACGATGTTAAACCTATTCAAATCAAAACCCCTGCTGAAGGACCTGATTCCAGACCACCATATTGACATTCACTCGCATCTTTTACCAGGAATTGATGATGGAGCAAGAACTTTTGAGGATACGTTGCGACTAACGCGCGCGCTTCAATCCTTTGGTATTTCCCAATTCATAACAACACCGCACATTATCCAACATGTTTGGGACAATACCCATGAACATATTCTCGCTAAGAAAACGACAACAGTACTAGCCTTGGAAAAGAACAATGTCATCGTCCCTTTGAAAGCGGCAGCTGAGTATTTGATGGACGATCAGTTTGTCCGACTTTTTCAATCCAGTGATTTATTGACCTTGAAAGACAAGTACGTACTGGTAGAAATGTCCTATATCAATGCCCCCATCCAGTTATACTCCATCCTATTTGATCTGCAGGTGGCAGGATACATTCCCGTTTTGGCTCATCCAGAACGCTATCTTTTCTATCACAACAACTTTAATGAGTATCTAAAACTTAAAAGGGCAGGCTGTTTATTCCAGCTCAACCTATTGTCAGTGGTGGGTTACTATGGTGCGGCCATTACTAAAACCGCAACGGAATTACTCCAAAAGGGTATGTACACGTATGTGGGCTCTGATGTGCATCATGACAACCACATTGCTGCTTTTGAACAAAAGGTACGTCTGAAAGACTTAAAACCACTCGAGGAAGCCATTGCGAACAATGAGTTTTTTAAGTTGGAGTAAAAAATCGGACGAAACACAACAACGGTTCTCGACTGCGCTCGAACTGACATGATCATCTAAACATTCGTCAGTTCGAGTTGCGCAGTAATTTGCGATAGAAAATTACTGCGATGTATCGAGAACCTTTGCATTTTGCAGGCTTCTCGATACAATTTTGTATAGTAAAGCTTTCGCATTACTATGCAAAATTACTCGAAGTGACGGACGAAACACAACAACGGTTCTCGACTGCGCACGAACTGACATTATTGAACACATAAAAAAAAGGTCTATAAAGAAAATAATTCTTTATAAACCTTTTTAAAGTCCTGCAACAGTACTAATTAGTTTTTAAATATTTTTTTGTACCATGGAATATTTTCTATTTTGGAACCATAGCCATAGCCGTATCCATAGCCTTTAGTCGAATCCGTATCATTGAGTAACAAACACATATTAGGCAATTTTTGCTCTCGGTACAATGTATTTACTATATTCAGCATTCGTTTTTCTAAAAAGTTAGCCCGTGCCACATAAATAAAGCAATCGGCATGTTTCGCTATCAACAAGGTGTCTGTTACTAAGCTTACCGGAGCGGTATCCACTATAATATAATCAAATTGATTTTTCAAGGTCTCAAAAAGGGTGTCCACTTTCTTATTCATCAATAATTCAGCTGGATTTGGCGGCACTACACCGGCAGGCAACACATAAAAATGCTCATACCCTTCGTATTTAACGATTAAATCTTCTAAAACTAAACTTTTTGAAGACAAAT
Organism: Flavobacterium sp. RSP49; assembly: GCF_003968735.1. Lineage (NCBI taxonomy): Bacteria > Pseudomonadati > Bacteroidota > Flavobacteriia > Flavobacteriales > Flavobacteriaceae > Flavobacterium > Flavobacterium sp. RSP49. Next base: position 56,998 of record NZ_RYDN01000010.1, read on the forward strand.
AATTAGTAACACCACGATCAGGCAGCGTCAAATATTCATCCAATCTTGGATTTCTGATATCCATTCCTATCAACAGTACTTTTTTACCGGACAGAGCAAAAGTGGCGGCAAGATTTGCCGAAACAAAGGTCTTCCCTTCTTTAGGAAAAGTAGAGGTTAAAAAAATGGTCTTAGCCTGATCCTCCGGGACTTTACTCACCATAAATTCTAAGTTCGTTCGGATGATGCGCAACGCTTCTGCTGAGCTGGTGCGGCTTTCTGAGATTATAATTTCTGAAGGAGTATCAGAGGTAGGTACATCGCCTATAAAAGGAATCATGGTTTTTCCTTCCAGATCTAAACGGCTTTTTATTTTAGTATCCAATAAATCCATCAGGTAAATAATTCCGAAAGGAATTAAAATCCCCATTAGAAATGCGCCCAAATAAATAATATTCTTTTTAGGGGCAACAGGAATATCAGAACCTTTTGCTGCATCAATCACGCGTGCGTTGTCTTCGGTAGCCGACAAGAAAATAGCGGTTTCCTCTCTTTTTTGCAACAAATACAAATACAGCTCTTCTTTTACCTTTTGCTGTCTGGCAATCACTCTAAACTGCCGCTCTTGCACCGGTATTCTACCAATTTTGTTATTCAAAAGCCCTTCCTGCCTGTTCAAATCTCTTTTTTGAATTTCTAAATTCGACTGCATGCGGCTCAGACTTGACACTACATTCGACTTTAAAGAGGACAACTGTTGCTCCATTTTAATGACCGTTGGATTCGCATCCGTAGCCGATTTCAAGATCCTGTTGCGGTCCAGAACCAATTGATTGTAGGACCCAATTAACCCGATGGCTTCTCCACTCACGATATTAGTAGGCAACAAATCGGATTGTTTACTTTTCTTCATAAAGTCAAGTACAGAAGCAATCACATTTAGTTCAATATCTGTTTCTACCCCTTTTTTATCGTATTCACTGGATCCTTCAATAAAAAGTCGGGCTTCGGTCTCAATGTCGGTTAATTGATTGTTATTTTTAAACTGCTCCACTTTCTGCTCAACTCCATCCAGCTCATCGGTAATCAAAGCGAGTCGGCTGGCAATAAATTTAGAGGTATTCTCCGAAATAAAATTTTTGTCGGCTGCCGCTTCTTCGTTATAATTCTGAACCAAATTATCCAGAAAAAATTCTGCTTTTTCCAGCACCGGATCCACAATAGAAAGTTCAACAATACTGCTGGTTTTACTCAGCGGTTCTACTTTCAATCTCGTTCTAAAACTTGCCGCTATATTTTCTAGAGGACTAATCAAAATAGTGATTGGCGTGTTATTTTCATTAACTGACTTGGCAGCAGCTACCGATTTATAAATAACCATGGTCCCATATTTCGTTTCAATAGGTTGACCATACCGAAAGCCCTTTTTATTGGGGTATAAAATATTTCCTTGTCCGGACAGGTCTTCTAATTTGAATGTATTCGCTGAAAGGGCTGTATATTCATACGACCTTCTGAAGGTATAAAAATTAGATTTTTTAGCTATAAAATTAACTACAATCGGAGCGCTTTTAAACAAATCAGTATTGACAATCTTGCCTTCCACAACAAAGGCAATATTCAGATTCATTTTCCGAACCGTACTTTCAATTAAGGTTCTGGATTTTAATATTTCAATTTCGTTATCAATATTACTATTTCCACCTCCAATTCCCATATCGGCAAAAGCGGCTAATTCAGAAGACAAACCGCCTTTCTTTTCGTCCTTCACTAATATAGTAGTAGAAGCGCGGTACTGAGGTACTGTATACCGCAAATAAATATAGGCAACAGACAAGCAGATACAAATCCCTAAAAAAAACCATTTCCAACGGGAGGCATATTGATCTATAATAGTCCTGATTTGAAAATCCTGTTCCGAATTTTCGTTTAACATATTATTTTCCATGAAAGCGTTTTATTTTGAAGTAGTAATTATCAATGTTGTTAAAGTGATTAAGATCGAAACAACTGAAAATATTAAACCTGTACTAGGATTAACAGCTGCGACATTAATTTTATTCTGGTTTGGCTCCACATACACCACATCATTTTGTGCCAAATAATAAAAAGGAGAATTCATAAACCCAGCCTTCGTGATATCGACTCTGTTGTATGATTTGATTCCATCAATTTCGCGTATAATTAAGATATTGTTCCGTTTCCCATACACCGTCAAATCCCCGGCCCTGCTCAAGGCCTCAATAAGGGTTATCCGCTCGGAGGATATAGGATACGTACCCGGAGTGGTAACTTCTCCTTGTATGGACACTTTAAAATTCATAATGCGCAAATTAACGATCGGATTTTTAATGTAGTTCGCAATCTTATTCTGTATGCTGTTAAGAAACTCCGATCGGGTTAATCCACTTACCTTTAATTTGCCTAAAACCGGGAATTCAATACATCCTTGGTCATCTACTAGATACAATTGTGAACTTTGTATCCCCATACCATCGGGATTGGCTGCACCAGTCACATTGGTCGTTATATTAAATGGAATGGCTATTTCAGGGTCTTCTGCTGATACCAGGATCATCAGTAAATCATCGGGTTGTATTTTTATTTCATACGAATTTGATTTTTCCTGAGTGCCCAAAGCATCAACATCTTGGTAATAAATCATGTCTTTTTTAGAGGCACAAGAAAACAGTACCGCTAAAAAGAAAAAAGGAATTGATTTTTTAAGTACGAAAAAATAGTTCATGTATTTTTATTTTAAGGAAGCAAATATAGCCATTCGCCCGCAGGGTATACTTACTTTTGCGAATATTTTTTGAGCTGCGCCTGTGATTTCGAAAAAAACTGAAATAATCGCCTATACGCCCTTGACAATAGGCTGCACGAACCCCTATTAAAAGGCAACAGCACACGCACTAACGACTGCCATTATTCTTGATGCGACTTTTTGCATGAAAGCATAATCACCTGACAAGATACACAGATTCGATTTCTCTTCCGGCAAAAGAATAAAACAACGTTCTTTTATGCTTAAAATTCCGCATGATCCCGGTTCTAATTACTCTTGAAACGAAATGTCTCCTCCAGTACATATCATACAATAAGTACGATCTTGTTATGTAGCAATAAAAACGGTTTGCGCTACACTACTTTTTTGTTTTGCATCAAATCGTGTAGCTACAGCAGTTCGCAGGAACTACTGGTTTATTAAAGCGGGAACCGCAGCAGCTTCCTCGTGATTGTCTAATATTTCATACGCTGAATTCATACTCTTAAATTCGGGTACTATCTTTTTCATTTGCGCTACCATTTCCTCATTGCCAAACAAATTAGCAATACTGATTAATTCCTCAACATCGGCATGCAGCTTTTCAAACTCTTCCTGAATTTCCTGTGCAATCATTATTTTAGCATGGTGTGTGGGAATCGATTTAGAGGTATCATTGAGCAATTCCTCGTATAATTTCTCCCCGGGACGCAACCCTACAATTTGAATTTTAATATCTTTTTCCGGAATAAATCCCGCTAACTTAATCATCTTTCGAGCCAAATCAATAATTTTCACCGGTTTTCCCATATCAAAAATATAAATCTCCCCTCCATTTCCCATTGCCCCGGCTTCCAGCACCAATTGACAGGCCTCCGGGATTGTCATAAAATACCGAATAATATCCTTGTGGGTGATGGTCAGCGGCCCTCCTTCGGCAATTTGTTTTGTAAACAACGGCACAACAGAGCCATTGGATCCCAAAACATTGCCGAAACGTGTTGTAATAAATTTGGTAGCTTCCGCCCCTCTCTCCAACTGATCTTTCATCTGCAGGGACTGCACATATTTTTCGGCGATCCGCTTGCTGGCTCCCATCACATTGCTGGGATTTACCGCTTTATCCGTAGAGACCATCACAAATTTCTTTACGTTATAGCGACACGATAAATCGGCTACGTTTTTTGTCCCTTCGATATTAGTAAATATAGCCTGACCGGGGTTTTCTTCCATCAGCGGCACATGTTTATAAGCTGCAGCATGATAGACAACCTGCGGACGGTAGGCTTTAAAGATTTCATCCATCGCCTGTCTGTTTCTGATATCTCCTATGACCGTACGTATTTTTACTGTGGCACTGCTGTTCTCGGTTTCCAGTTTTAAATGATGCAATGGGGTCTCCGCCTGATCCAGAATAATAATCTTTTTAGGATTAAACACCAATATTTGTCGGACAATTTCACTTCCTATAGAACCTGCTGCACCAGTAATCAAAACTACCTTATCCTTTAATTGTTTCGATATGGCTTTATTGTCCAGCACTATCGGTTTTCGCTCCAACAAATCTTCAATTTGTATGATTTTTACTTTTTGGGAAATTTCCTTTTGATTTTCCCAATTGGAGATCAGTGGAACGGTAAATACTTTATAATTATACTCCAGACACTGGTCTACGATCACAATCTGTTCTTCTTTAGACAAACTTTTATCCGCTATAATGACACTTTCGGCACCTATAGAACGCATTAGTGTAGGCAACTTTTTCTTTTGCACCAAAATCGGCAGATTCAACATGCGCTTCGATGCATTTTGATTGTTCTTATCTACAAATCCGACTATTTTAAAGCGCGATGGCGTTTCAAATTTCAGCGCATTCGCTACCGAAATCGCATTGGCATCGGTCCCGTAAATTATGGTTCGTATCAATTTACTGTTGTTTTTTTCTGAAAAATAAAACTCAAACGTTTGCTTCACGACCACTCGGTATAAAAACAAGCCACAAAAAGAAAGTACAATATTGATAAAAAGGGCTGTATTTAGGAATGCTTTCTGTTTGAAAAAAATTTCGAAAAGAAAATTAAAGATAAAAAAAATAATCAGCACGGAAATTTGTGAAAATAACAACTTGACCGCATCAATATTAGAAGAGTGTCTGATGATTCCGGAATAGGTTCTGAAAAGCCAAAAGAAAAACAAATTAGTCGCAAAAAAACCAGCAATTAAAATTGTACTGTGGTCGGTAATAATATAATCCATGCCTGTTCCTTTAAAGATCAGAAAAGTAAACACAAAGGAGGTGGTAAGCACCATAAGATCAATCAATATAATGATCCATCGGGGCAAATAACCCAAATTATGCAAACTCAGCATTCGGTTTATTCTTGAAAAGAATTTAGAATTAAATCGGGTTGCATTTATGTTGGTTTCCGGGTTCAAAATTTGTTGTTTTTAGGTTAGATGCGCGCAACGAAATTGACGTCAAAGATATGAAATAAAACTTTTTCTTACACCCACTATTTTTTTTAAGACGAACAAAAAGACTAGTCCATGGGTCATAAATAAAAATAGAGGTGTATTGTCTTTCTTAGTACAATTATTCTTGGTTTATATTTGTTTTGTATTTTTTCTGCTGGATCGATCGTTCTCATAAATATAATGGATGTTGTGAAGAGTGAAGAGTGAAGAGTGAGAAAGTGAATTGAGGAAATCTGTTTAATACGTGGCCAAACTATTTAAAACGGCTTTTCTTTTTGTTATTTCAATGAAGGAGACCAAAGGGTTGTGTATGAACAAGGGAAGCACATCTAATAATGAATCTTTTTTAACACGGATTGCACTGATTTAAACTCTGAAACAAAGTCATTCGCATAGATACCATTTTTTCTGGAAACAAATATTTCATCATAGTCAAATCGCCCTTTATTGATCAACATAACATAAGAGTGGTTCTTTATATGACTCGCCAATATACCCGAAATTACGATTGCCCCTAAAAATAAAAAATAAAACAGAATACTTTCATTGAAAAAGGCTTCTACTTTTAAAAATAATACGATCAGAAAAACCAAAATCAAAATATTGCGGGTACAATTTCTATTTTTTACTAGTCTCACATTTGTAATTTGGTTTGGATGCAGTATGACTTTTTCTCTACCAGTATTAAAAATTACTTTCGATTCTAAAATTAAAAAAAGAGCATTTTGCTCTATAATTTTTTCCGTTTGATTATAAAACTTATCCGTATCTTCCATTTTGTACAGCAATAAAATTTATATATTCTTACCAAAAACAGCTTACTATACCTAAATAAAATTCATTGCCCCCAATAAACCTTTTGCAAGCTGCTTGGCAAGAGAAATCCAAATCTAACACGAATATAAAATGTTAAAATTAATTAATTATTTTTTACGCTATAATTTCAAAAAAGATACTAATGGTTTATATTTAGCGAAAAGGAAAGAAGATTGAGGAAGAAGTCCCGAGAGCTGTGTTCGAATAAACGAAGCAAATCAAATAACGAGTCTTTTTTAACACAGATTACACCAATTTTCACAGATTATTTTTGAATAGGCAATACGTTTAATCAGCAGCTGTGGACAAAATCTTTAAAATAGCTTTTCTTTTGTCATCTCGGCGACGGAGAACACAGAGCTGTGCTCGAACAGACGAAGCAAATCAAATAACGTGTCTTTTTTAACACAGATTACACCAATTTTCACAGATTATTTTTGAATAGGCAATACGTTTAATCAGCAGCAGCTTTGGACAAAATCTTTAAAATAGCTTTTCTTTTGTCATCTCGGCGACGGAGAACCCAGAGCTGTGTTCGAATAAACGAAGCAAATTAAATAACGTGTCTTTTTTAACACAGATTACACCAATTTTCACAGATTATTTTTTGAATGGGAAGAAGAAACTCAGTAACACCTATTATAGAGTGTCGTGTATTAAAAATAGACAAAATGACGCAACAGATTGCTATTACACTACTTTTTATAATAGTGCTTCTTTTGACTTTATGACTTTTAAACTTTCGACTTACTTAAGTAACAATCTAATTTAAAGCTGTTTTACTTAAAGTTAATTCTTTTGACTTTACGCCTTTTAAACTTTCGACTTTCTTATTTCCGCTGTGGCTAAATTATTCGAAAATTTTGTTTTGGCCTGCAGCCATCACTATCCGTACTGCATCAATTATATTTGCGCCTTTTACGCAAACAAATTCAGTATGGCTGTTTTTATTCTGTTTCTGTCATCGACTGTCAAATTAGAACCGGAAGGCAGACACAACCCATTTTCAAATAAAGTTTCAGCAACTGTACTTCCATAGTATGGGTACTTCTCAAAAATAGGTTGCAAATGCATCGGCTTCCACAAAGGGCGTGATTCTATATTTTCTGTTTCCAGTGCCAATCGCATGGTTTCCCTAGTCATTCCATTGGCCTTTTCAGGATCAACTAAAATGGCACTCAGCCAATAATTGGCAAAATAATCAGTGTTGGGAACCGTAAAGACAGTCAAACCGGGGACTTCTTCAAAAATACTGGCATAAAAATCGTGCATCAGCCTGCGTTGTGCCACATGATCATCCAATACTTCCATTTGGCCCCGACCAATGCCAGCACAAATATTACTCATGCGGTAATTATATCCTATTTCACTATGCTGGTAATGCGGCGCAGCATCTCTGGATTGTGTAGCAAAAAAAATGGCTTTTTCTTTAAGCGCTGCCGTAGGTGTCACAATGGCGCCACCCCCTGATGTGGTGATAATTTTATTGCCATTGAAAGACAACACGCCTATATCGCCAAAAGTACCACACTTTTGTCCTTTGTAGCTACTCCCCAAAGCTTCGGCACTATCCTCTAGTATTGGAATTTCATAGGCATCTGCAACAGCACGAACCGCTTCTATTTGATACGGCACGCCATACAAGTGCACCGCTATAATGGCTTTGGGTTTTGTTCCTTTGGCTATTTCACTGACAATGGCTTCCTCCAATGCTATGGGACATAAGTTCCAGGTATCCCATTCGCTGTCAATAAATACGGGAGTTGCACCCTGATATAAAATAGGGTTTGCCGAGGCCGAAAACGTCATGCTCTGACACAGTACGGTATCGCCTGCTTGCACGTCCAGCAGCACAAGTCCTAAGTGAATGGCTGCTGTTCCGGAACTTAAAGCTCCAACACTAGCTTGATTTGCTAAATACATTTCTAAGTCCTGTTCCATGCCCGTAACATTAGGTCCCAAGGGAGCCACCCAGTTGCTATCAAAAGCTTCCTGTACGTATTTTTGTTCGTTCCCGCCCATGTGTGGAGACGAAAGCCATATTTTTGAATTATTCATTATCTCAGTATTGTTTTAATTATTTTAATATCAATAAATTATTATTGTAGTAATAATCTAAATTTATTTTAACTTTTCTCCGTAAAAATAACCCTGTCATCATAAGTTGAGAAGGGATTTGCTGTTGGGAAAGTAAATATTTTTCGCTAAAATATTTTAATGAAGCCCCACTAGCAAGTCCCCGTTTTCAACTCCAAAATCTTTCTTGCTTCGCCTTGCAACTGGTCATAATAATCGGAAATATCGGGCCGTAGCTACAACAGTACTTATAGTACAGAGAAAACCTTCAGAAATTAAGGTAATTCATTTAATTTTTCTTAAAAACCAATTTATTGTAGAAATGACATTTATTTTTGGATGTATTCTTTTTAATTTAAAAATGGAAAAAGTATGGTTTAACTGTCCAATTCTCTTTTGGATGAAAAGTCCGTTGAACCTCGTAGTATCTATTGAAATGCGAATCCATAAATATAAAAAGATAGTCTTAAAAAAGTATGCCTTATACTACCAAAAAAGAGTCCAACAGTCATCTAATCATTATCACTTAAACTCTCTTTTTTGATTTGTAATAATCAATACAAATCTGGGGATATTTTTCAAATTCCATTTGATTAATAACCCTGTTAATATCATGAATAAAATTTTTCAACTGAACTGTTTTTTTAATAGTATCTACTTTCAAATAACAAGACAAATTTATTAAAGCCCTGTTTTGCCCAATACTCCCTGTGTTATAGAGTTTAAAATTATCTTTTTCTCTTTTAAATTGTTGATGAGAGTGTCCAAATATGTAGTTTGAATTAATTTTTAAATCCGTAATATCCGTATCTGCAAAAATATATTGATTCCCAATCGTATGTTGAACAGTAAAATCAGGAATTACTATTTGATTTTCGTAGTCTGAAATAGTAGTTATCAAATTCTTATTGAAATTCCCATAACAAAACTTAAAAAATGATCGGGCGACCTCATTTTGTCCATCGTATAGACCCTCTAAATAATAATTTTCATGATTCCCCTTTAATAACGTGACATTGTTTATACTATCCAAAAAAGTAACACATTCATTCGTCCACGGTCCATAATTAACTACATCGCCATGACAAACAAATAAATCGGTTTTATGTTTCTCTAGTTCGAATAATTTTTCAAGAGCGATAAGGTTTCCATGTACATCCCCAAAAACAGTTATTATCATAATAACATGTTTTTTATCCCTTCAGTGATTAATATCTTAGGTGTCCAATTAACTTCAAGTTGTGTCTTTTGAGTATTAAAATAAAAAGAAGCTCCTAAATCCTTTCCTTTAAAAACGACAGTACATGATATAAATTTTGCAACTTCTTCTGCAACTTCTCTATTTGATATTGATTTTCCTGTCGCACCTAAATATATCCCGTTAAATTTTGTTTTAGCACTAAGTAAACAAAGCTCGACTGCATCATCAATATAAATGTAGTCTTGCTTTCTACCGCCATCCCCAAATAAAGTGATTTGATTTAAGTCTTTTGCACTTTTAATTATTTGTGGAATAAATGAGTTATTAGTTATACCCCGGCCATAAATATATGTTAGACGAACTAAAGCATAGTTTAGCATTGAACTTACTATGAATTCGCCAGAAAGTTTGGATTGGGCGTAAATTCCAGGATTATTAAAAGAAGAAGTTTCAGTTATTATACTATCATGAATCCCATAAATATTTGTGCTTGATATATAAATAAATTTTGAATTATTAAACTTTAATGAATATCTATATAAGTTTTCATTTATAAGTAATAATTCTTGATGTGAGTTTGTATAATTCCCTACCACAAAAAAAACATAATCGGGTTTTGTGTTTGAATTCAAAAGATCTTCACTTGTAATTAATTTCGCTTTTTTATCTATGGAATCAAACCGTTTGTTGTAAACTGCTAAAACCTCGACATTCTCATCAATTAATTTCTTTACAATAGAACTCCCTAAGAAACCATTTGCTCCAACAACTACAGCTAAAGTCATATAAATTTATTTTAAAGCTTAAAATTATAAAATATCGCTGCTGGATTTTCTAGTTTCTTATTAACATTCAGTTCTTTGTACTCTTCTTCACTAACAAACAAGTCTGACCAAGCTCTCAAAACAATTCCCTTTTTCAACTTCGGTGCTATAATATCTTCCTCAAAAAGATAATATTTCAATAAAGCTTCCACTTCGTTGTATCCAAAAAAATGACGTAAAGGAGTTGTTCCACTAAATCTTCCGTTAATCTCAAAAATTATCGGCTTTCCATTAAAAATTCTAAATTGAAAATTAACAGGTCCGTCTGGATTTAATTTTTCTGCTATTGGAATTATAAATTCATCATATTTTGATGTGTTTTCATCAACGTATGCCCTATAGGTATTCCCATCTCTGAGATCCCGCTTCAATGTTACAATAGCTTTACACTTTCCTGCTACAACAGTACATCCTGATGTATATTCTCCCTCACTTTCTGATAAAAATTGCTGAACGACCAAATTACTTCTAGGGTCGTAAATTTCCATTAATTCATCATGGTTCTCTATTTTTTTTATCCCAATAGAACGTGCACCGTCAAATGGTTTGGCGAACAATGGAAACCCTAGTCTTGTTTCAATTTCTAACAAACTATTTTTATTATTTGCCATAACAGAAAAAGGATATGGGAAATTATTTTTTTCAAGAAATGATGCAGTTAAAAACTTGTCATTAGCAATTTCAATTACTTCTTCACTACTGATAACTACTCTACAATTATAATTATTTAATAGTTTTGTTTTATATTTTGAAAAAATCGGCAATTCTACATCTGTCCCCACTAATATAGCATCAATTTTATGTTCGAGCACAATCTCTTCTATTTTTTCAATATAATTTTCATCAGTTGCTTTAGGAATAGTGATCGCATAATCCCCTAGCCAATGTCCTGTTGAACGGGGATCTGGATCGGCTGTGAATATTTTTTTTGAAAAATCTGACACTTGTAATAATCTCAGTATTCCTTGACCTAACAGAGCACCGGCTCCAGTAACCAATATATTTTTTTTCATATTTATTTTTTAAAATTTTTCATGTAAATACTATTCAAACTGAAAATGAGATTACTAGTTATTATAAACTCCTTTAAGACACACCATCATTTAAATGTTGTTTTTTAGGTCATCAAAACGAGGCATAGTAGCATGCCCTTCTGCTGTTATTTCTTTTGTAGCCAATACTTTTTTCAAGGTTAAAAAAAATATTTTTAAATCCAACATGAAAGACAAATGATCCACATACCAAACATCGTATTCAAATTTTTGTTCCCAGCTGATTGCATTCCGTCCATTAATTTGTGCCCACCCTGTTATTCCTGGCTTTACGTCATGCCGTTTTTGTTGAACAACATTATACAAAGGCAAGTATTCCGGAAGTAATGGTCTGGGTCCTATCAAACTCATTTCTCCCTTCAGTACATTCAACAATTGGGGGATTTCATCCAAAGACGTTTTGCGCACAAAAATCCCTATTTTCGTCAATCTTATTTCATCAGACAATAAATGCCCATTTGCATCTTTTTTATCATTCATCGTTTTGAACTTAATGATATTAAAAAGTCGTTTCTTTTTGCCGGGACGCATTTGAAAAAAAAAAGGTTTACCCTCATTGGCGAAATATAACCCTACTGTGACCAAAAGGAACAACGGACTTAAAAGAAGCAGTCCGGTTAACGCTCCAATGAAGTCAATGATTCTTTTAAAAAAGAATTTATACATTTTCTATTTTGTTTTTAATCAGCTGATACGAATGAGTAACAGTATATTCTCGTTGTAATAAATTCCATGCATTTTCCTGCATTTTACAAAAGGCTTCATCACTGGAGACTATTTTATTTATTGCGCTTTGCATGCTCTCACTATCTCCTGATAAAACTGAATAGCCACAATTATTTTTTTCGATAATACTACCAATATCTGTATTTGAATCGGTAGCGGCAATGACCGGCATTTTCATTTCTAAATACGACAACAATCGCGATGGAAAATTAGGGATTTTAAAATCTTTGTGCAAAAATATTAGTCCTACATCACAAGCATTTAAAAGCTTGTCATAATCCACTTTAGACAGCCCCTCCAACAATAAAGCATTTTTAGGTTGTTGATTTTGAAACCATTTAAAAATACGACTATATTCAGTACCCGAACCTACTATTAAAAAAAAAACATTTGGCTTTATAGTTGTTTTTATTGTTTCTAACAGAAAATCTAATCCCTGAGGTTTTCCTAAATTACCACCATAGATTAGTATTTTTTTTTCTAATGGCAGTCCATACTTTTCTTTGATAATCTGTTTTTCTTCCAATGTTTGTAATGTCTCAATAGGCACAATAGAATTCGGATTCACTTCTACTTTATGAGATGCAATAGATGTATTATGGGTTAAGACATAATCTCTATTGGCTTCAGACATGCAACCAATTGCATCGGAAAGTTCATAGAGTCTTTTTTCTTTTTTCAGAAACAGCTTATGCATTATCCCTCCTTCTTTTAACATTTTCATATCCACCGCATTCTGAGGAAAGATATCTTTTAATAACAAATAGGAGTAAGCATTGTCTCTTTTTTTAACAAAATCAATTACTTTCGAAAAAGTAATCGGTGGTGTGGAATACAAAATCAAATCAAATTTTATGGTCGAAAAATATTTTTTAATAGCATTTAAATACTGATATTCAATCGCTAATGTACCAATCCCCTTTTCTACAATATTCGTTTTTTGAAGATTAAAGGTACGGACATTCAAGATACCCACTCCATCCTTGGTTGAAAGGTGAGTCTTTTTTTTATCTCTGCGTTCGGAAGGGCTCACGACAAAAACATCATGTCCTTCTTCTTTGAATTTACGAAGCAAGTCGGTGTAAATCCCTCGCTCTTCCAAGGATTTAATTTTAACCAATGTCAAAAAAAGAATAGTCATAACTTCAATTAATTGTATTCACTCCAAACTACTCGCTTCACATAATCCGTATAACTCAAAATAATCCGTACCATTTTCTCCGAAACATTGGGCATTGAATAATCAGATACGGCTCTAAAATTGCGTTCGACACCTCTCTTTTGGGTTTGTAATTGGGCCAATCCCTGCATGATCCTTTCCGGATTCAATCCTACCATCATTACGGACGCTTCTTCCATGGCTTCGGGACGCTCGTGGGCATCACGAATATTCAAAGCCGGAAAATTTAATGTAGAAGACTCTTCTGATATGGTTCCGCTATCTGATAAAACGGCATACGACTTCATTTGCAATGCATTGTAATCATTAAAGCCCATTGGTTTCAAAAACTGAACTTCCGGACGCATGGCAATTTGTTTGGAATCAATCATCTTTTGAGTCCTCGGATGGGTACTCACAATAATTGGATAGCCATATTTTTCGGCAATCAGATTTAAACTATCCATTAATCCCTTGAAATTTTTTTCGTTATTGATGTTTTCTTCTCTATGAGCCGAAACCACAAAATATTTGTTTTCTTCTAAATGCAACGTATTTAAAATCCCCGAAGCATTAATATCCGACAAATAATGATTCAAAACCTCATACATCGGAGAACCGGTTTTGATGATTCTATCCGCAGGTAATCCTTCTCTCAATAAATACCCTCGTGCAATATCACTGTATGTCAAATTTATATCAGACACATGATCTACAATTTTACGGTTCGTTTCCTCCGGTACTCTTTGGTCAAAACAACGGTTACCTGCCTCCATGTGGAATATAGGAATATGACGTTTCTTTGCAGGAATAGCACATAAACAACTATTGGTGTCGCCTAATACCAAAAAAGCATCTGGCTTTTCAGTCTCTAATAATGGATCAATTTTTATCAAAATCTGACCGATGGTTTCAGTTGCGGTTGCCCCGGCGGCATTCAGAAAAAAATCGGGCTTACGAATCCCTAAATCGTCAAAGAAAATTTGGTTGAGTTCATAATCATAATTTTGTCCTGTGTGAACTATTACATGCTCAATGGCTTCTGAATGGTCTAAAGCCGCCATTACCCTGGATAATCGAATTATTTCCGGACGGGTCCCTACGACCGTCATTACTTTTAATTTCGTCTTCATTTGTTTCTATTTCACGCAGATCTCACAGATTTACGCAGATTATAATTTAAAAATTGCTAACAATTTTTTAAGTTCTCTTTTATCTTTTAACTATTAGAATGGTAATCGCACACAGATTCAAAGGATTTTAAAGAATTTACGCATCAAAATGCGTTTATTCATCTTTATAGTAGTTATTAATAATTCTTTTTGTGTTTTCACTTATATCAGCAGAATTAAAATTAATAAGAATTCCAATTTCCTTATTGGATAATTTAAGATAGGTCAATAACTGTTTATAATGAACCTTAGAAAACTCTTCAACCGATTTTAGTTCTATAATAACCCTATTTTCAACTAAAATATCGATCCGAAAACCAAGTTCTAATATTACATCATCATACAATACAGGCAAAGTTACTTGACTTTGTGCCATTATACCTTTTTTCTTAAACTCATACATTAAAGCGGCCTCATAAACCGATTCTAATAATCCCGGACCAAGAGTATTATATACTTTAAAAATACACCCTCTAATTCTAAATGTAATGTCATTTACTTCCATAAAAATCATTTCAATCCTTAAAATCTGCGTGACAATAAATGTAGCTTAACAAATTTTTAAACATTCTCGAAATACGTATCCGCATCATTCGGGTCATAAAATTCATTTATCCAAAAATTAGTATATAATACTTCGTCGCCAATATTCTTTATATTATGAGCGTACCAAATAGGCATGTCTACATACGCAGGTTCATTTCCATCTAAATAGAAATCCAATACTTCATCTGTACCTACACGACGTAATTGAATTAAGGCTTTCCCTTTGATTACAGCGAAGCGTTCAATTTTGCGGGTATGATAATGATTTCCTCTCGTAATTCCGGGAACCGTAGTAGAAAATGATACCTGCCCACCAACTCCTAATCGAATGATTTCTACAAAAGATCCTCTAGGATCTGTATGCTCGACAAATTTTACTGGAAAATGATTTTTTATATCCATATAACAACGAAATGTATTGAACAAATTCAGTTCAAATGCAGTATTGATAGTAGGAATTACCCCGTTGTCTTGGTATTGCTCTTTATAGGTTTCCAGCAACAATAACAGTTGAGAAACTTTAGATTCCGAAGTATGAGGAATAAAAATTTCAGATTTACTTTCTCCGCTGCTAATTTCTGAAAGAATCGCATCAACCAATTCTCCCACATAAATCAACTTCATATCCCCATCCACTTCAATAGTAGGAGTATCATTATGGGATAATTTATGGCAAAATGTAGCTACCACCGAATTGTAATTGGGATGACCAAAAGGTCCAAAAACATTAGGAATAATCATTCCTGTGAATTTTCCTCCTGCCTTTTCAGCCCAATACATCATTAACTCCCGTCCTTCTTTTTTAGATTTTCCATACAGGTTATCTCTTTCTTCTTGGGTAGAAGAGGAAAATAAAACATGTGCTTTAGAACTTGTAACTTCAAGAGCCTTTATTAATTTCTGAACTAAACCAATATTCGTATCATAAATAACTTGAGGGTTATTATGACGGTTCATCGCAGCTAAATGCACAATCACATCGCATTGCGCAACAAATTCGTTTAGCTTATTTTCATCAGCAAAATACTCTTTTTGAAAATCAATTCTCTGGAATTCTACTGGGAATAACCCTAAAGTATTGTACAAATGCGTCCCGACAAAACCTGCCTGTCCTGTTATTCCTATTTTAATCATAATTATATTTTCTAATTGATTTCACACTGATAATAGCTGATCTAGCTTCATACTGATTCTTACTAATTTCAAAAAATTAAAAAAATCTGTGTAAAACTTTTCTATTTAAAATAATCAATATCAAATCGATATTCATCTTGGATTTCTCCTAACAAATAATCTGCCATGACCAACAATTTTGCTCCTGCCTTGAGCGCTTGAATACTACTTACGTACCCTTGAGGAATATGGAGAATATCAAGTGTTTCAGCATTTACAATAAAAGATAGTGATTTTAAATCAATAGAAGGATGCTCCCAATTATCAATGGCAATCAATTCAATTTTAAAACTACCATGCAAAACGGAAAACCACCGTTGCTCTATGCGGTGTCCTTGCCACCTACGAACAAATGTGTTCTCGTTATTTTCTATGAGATATATTCTTTTTACAGCCGTTGCATCAAAAGAATTGTTAAATCGAACTGTACCTCTAGCATCAGAATGATTATCTCCTGTTATTATTCTCGGAACCATCTTATTTTTCGATTGATAATTAATGCCAATGTCTACTGTTTGGAATTTGTTACCAGATTACTGAACACTAAAAACTGACTACTGAACACTAATTTTACCCCGGCATCTGCACCACATCTTCTCCAAAAACCTCTTTTTTAATTAAAGGCAGATTCACTAACAATTTTTTCATCCCGTTAACGCCTAATTGTTCCGTATTATGCGAATGATAATCCTCAATCATGGAAACGTCTTGTTCTCCTTCCGAAAAATATTGTGCATAATTCAAATCCCGATTATCTGCTGGAATTCGATAGAAATCTCCCATATCCTCAGCTTTTACCATCTCTTCGCGTGTACACAAGGTTTCGTATAATTTTTCACCATGACGGGTACCGATAATTTTAATTTCAGTATCTGATTTGCAAAGTTCTTTCAAGGCTTGTGCCAAATCGCCAATCGTTCCCGCTGGTGCTTTATTGACAAACAAATCGCCTGGATTTCCGTGTTCAAAAGCGAACAAAACTAATTCCACTGCTTCTTCCAATGACATTAAAAAACGGGTCATTTTAGGATCTGTAATCGTAATGGATTGTCCTGACTGGATTTGTTTTAAAAATAACGGAATAACCGATCCTCGTGAAGCCATTACGTTTCCGTATCTGGTTAAACAAACAGTAGTATCCGTTGTGTTTCTTGAAGCAGCTATTGCCACTTTTTCCATTAAGGCTTTGGAAATACCCATAGCATTAATTGGATAAGCGGCTTTATCGGTACTTAAACAAATTACTTTTTGCACTTTATTCGCTGCTGCGGCATCAATTACGTTTTGAGTTCCAAACACATTGGTTTTGGTCGCTTCTAAAGGGAAAAATTCACAGGAAGGCACTTGTTTTAATGCGGCTGCATGAAATACATAATCCACTCCACGCATCGCACGTTCTACACTACTGTAATCACGAACGTCGCCAATGTAAAACTTAAGCTTATCATTTTTTAATTGATTACGCATATCGTCTTGTTTCTTCTCATCACGAGAAAAAATACGAATTTCCTTAAAATGGTCGGTATGAAGAAAGCGGTTTAATACTGCGTTTCCGAACGAACCGGTACCACCTGTGATCAGTAGGGTTTTATTTTGTATTTTCATTTGAAAAATTTTCTATTATTTTAAGATATTTATTAGTTCTACCCATACTATTTCCAAACTTAAGAATGTTTTTAGAACCATTTAAAATTAATTCGTTTTTCAATTCTGAATTATTAATAATTTGATAAATTTTATCAGCATATTCACTAGGGTCAGTTGGAGAACAGTATAATGCAGCATCCGAACAAACATCATGAGCAAATGGCATGTCAGAAGCTACAATAGGAATATTCATAAACATTGCTTCAAGATAAGTAGTGGAAAAAACTTCTAATAATGTTGGCATAAATAATAATTGCATTTTGCTGTAAAGACTTGGTAACTTACTTAAATCTACTTTCCCCAAATAATTTATGTAATTATCATATTTATCTCCAAAATCTAAGTCTTTCTTATCTTGTGAAATGTGGAAAGTGAAATCAAAAAACTTGTACCTACTAATTAAAACATCAATAACTTCTGGTATTATAGTTATATTTTTATGGACATAATTTGCAGACAAGCACAAAATATTAAATATTGAAGTTTTTTCTAACGAAATTTCTTTCCAATTATCTGTTTGCAAAAATGTTTCATTTAGAGTATTATTAACACAATATGTAGGTGTTTTATTTGAAATTTTTGAAGCAAAAAAATTTCTAGCATATTCAGATTCAAAAATCAAAGCATCCGAATTTCTTTTAAACATATATTCCTTTAGCTTATTTAATAAAAATAAAGATAGCTTTTCTTTGAATGAAATTTTGGAAAAAAAAGGTGAATTTGGATAGATTATATGTGGTATTGCAAATCCTACAATTTTTGGATAATTACTTTTATGGTATGAGGGCCCAAAAAGTGTAAAAATACAATTTGGTCTTATTGTGTTTTCTATATTTTTAACACTAATAATTCTTTTAAGTTTAGAAAATTGTTCTTTTTGGCCTAAGTTGTAAAATATAAAATTTTCAGGAAAATTTTCATCTCCTAAGCTTTTCACACAATTACACGATTGTATAACATGAAATTGAACAGGACTTTGTATCTTTTTTAAGTCTCGTAAAAAAGATACAGCAACTTGCAAACCTCCTCCTGCAAAAAGATTGGAATTGTCTAATAAAACTTTCAATTTTTTATTTTATTTAAAAAAATAATAAGATTTTCTGAAGCTTTTTTTCTTGTAAAAGAATTTGAAACAATATCAAAAGACTTCTCACCCATCATTTCTAATACTTCTTTTTTAGTGTTTGCGATTATATTAATATTTTTCATTAATTCTTCATTATTAATTTCCTTCATGATCCAACCATTTTCACCATCAACTATAAGGTCTTTTGCATTTCCTGCCTTTGACGAAACTAATAAAGTTTTTTTTAGAAAAGAGGCTTCAATAGGACTTAAAGGGTTTGGGTCTGATTTTGTTGGTAATACAAAAACATCCGCAGCTATTAAATATTCTCTAACTTCTTTGGGCACTAACTGCCCCGTTAGACGATAGTATTTAGCAAGATTATCAGTCGCTATTCGCTTTTTTAACGTTTCGTAAAACTCTCCTGTTCCAATTTGTACGACATAAAGAGAATCTCTTTTTGCTTCTTTAAATGCATCATAGAAATCTAAAACGCCTTTTCGGGTATCTAATGAAGATACCAATACTAAAATGGTTTTATCCAATGGCAACCCTTTGGAAGTTCTGATTTGCACTTTTGAATCGTTAATAGATAAGGAAAAAAAACTTTCGTCTACTGTATTTGGCAAAAATTCTACTACCGCATTTCTGTTGTAATGCAAAATGTACTCTTTAGATTTTAAATTGGGAACCACAAAATAGTCCAATTTCTTTAAAATCGTTCTGCGAAGATAATCTATGTACTTATTGCTACGCACTTGGGCATCAAAATGACCTTCACTCCAAAAAATAATTGGGCAATTTAATTTCTTTTTGTTTAAAAGCAGAGTGATGGTTGCAGGTGCATTCCAACTTCCAGCTGCCATAATCCAATTGGGTTTTAATTTTTTTAAATGGATTATTAACTCGAAATTAATATGCGGATAATACCCTTTAAATTCGGGATGCCAACCTTTTAAAAAAGAAAAAGGATAGTGATTTTCTTCTGGGTCAAATTGCCAATACCTTCCCGTTTCGGTTTTTGCACAATATAAAACATGCAAACTTTGTCCTACACGAAGCAGCTCCTGTTGCAACGTATTAAAGAATGCAGTTCTATAAGGTGTTGGTATGTTCGTTACTACTACTAGCATGTCGTTTTTTATAAAATAATTTCAAAGTTATTAAAAGAAACGCTAGTAGCGTTATATTTTGAGGCAGATATCCTCGAGTAAGTTCTTGAAAGAGCACCATGGCTATCATGGCATTTATTACTCTATCTCGAGTAATATCAAAGTTGGTTTTCTTTGCAATGTAGCCTAAAAAGGAACCTAGTAAAGACATAAAAAAAATGATTCCAATTACGCCGAACGCAATATAATATTCAATAACATTAGAAACTGCTGCACCGGCATAATATCCTTCTATGCTATTGAACGAATTACGTAATACATTCATTTGAGGAATTTCAGGTTTTTTATCGTTTTCAAAAAAAGATGCTGGAATAATTCGAATAAAAATATGAGTAAACATAGACTCCCCATAATCAGGCTCAATATTATTATCTCTAATGTACTTAACAACCATCATTTCGGTCTTGTAATTATCCGTTTGTTGCAGTACCATCTGATACGGTGACAAACCATATTGTGTTTTGGATTCAAAAGTTACATCCTGAAATTCTAAGGTTCTAAGGGCTTCCCTGTTTAAAGTAATAAAATTAATAGCGTAAGCAACAACACACCCTATGGCTATCCATTTTATTACTGTTTTAAAAGAAAGATTCGAGGTTACTGCAAAATGATAAATAACTCCGATTATTAAAAGTAAAATTCTATACCGAAAACCAAGAACCATATAAGCCAAAAGAGAACCGCCTAAAAGTAGCCAATGCCAAGTTTTGCTAAATTTTTTTTCATAAATTAAAACAATAAAAGCTAAAATTAGAGAATCTCCCAAAAAAGCTAAATAGTTATAAAAGCCTCCTCCATAAACATTCTCTTCAAAATTTCTTCTAATCATTGAAACTAATGATATAAAAAAAAACCACATATAATACTTATGCTTAGAGTTTAATTGGTAGTAAAAAATGACTTTTCTTTTAAAATTACTAAACTTAAATGAAATTGAATATGCTAACAAAAAGAAGAATAAAGCCAAGGCATATAGTTGTAAGGTCTCATAAAAACCAGCACTAAAATTACCTCCAAGATGGGTGTACCAATTAAGATTGATTGAATTTAATGGCCCTAGAAAAAAACAGATAAAGTAAATTATAAGTACATAGAGCAACAAAAAATGCCTTCGGAAATCTTTGGCACCAAAAACAAAACCCAAAAAAAATAATATTCCAAGTAAGTAAAACTCCATATTTATTTTGCAATTTGCTTTAGATGGTTAACAATATTTGTTCTAAATATTTGCCAGCTTAATTCAACCGAAGTTTGGTATCCCTTATTGCCAACTATACCTATCAATTCAGGATTTTTCACTAACAATTCTATTTTTTCTTTTATTTTAATTACATTTCTTACAGGAACAACAAAACCATTTTCTCCATCTTTAATTATATCCGGAGCTATCGTGTTTTCAGATGCTATTATTGGAATTCCCGTTGCCATTGCTTCTAAAATTACCTGACCAAAACCTTCTATTAAAGATGGCAATACAAAACAATGGGAGGAATGTAAAATAGAAACCATCTCAACATGAGGAATATTTTTATATAAATTGACTTTAACCCTATACTTTTTTAAAAGATTTATATCAAAAATACCTCTAGTTACAATATTAAGTTCAACATTTGGTATACTTTCAAGTGCTTCTAATAAATAGGTTATTCCTTTGCGTTGGTTTAAACTACCAATAAAGACAACTTTAAAAGTAGAATCTGTGGTTAAAACATCTCTTTTCTTGTAAGGATATAAAGTAGTGTCAACACCATACGGAATCACCTTAATTATATCTTTACTAATTCCTTCTTTTTGTAAAGATACGGCAGTAATAGTGCTTGCGCAAATAATGTGCTCTGCCAAGTGAATTTCTTGTGTAAGATTTTCCAAAACCAAATCAGATACTGAGAATTCATATTCCTGCAATAATGATTTTTTAGAAATTGGATTAATCTTTATTTCTTCGTTTAGAATATTTTTTACAAAAGTTGTATGGGGATGAAATTGAAATAATACTTTTGGACTTACAGGATTATTTTGAAACGCATACTTGGCATAGGTATTCATACTCAAAATTGGCATTTGGTATTGAACTGACAATCTTTTTGCCAAATTCCCTAATGCTTTATCTTTTAAAGCACTGTACTTACTGCTTTTAGAGAATAAAAATACTACTTCATAAAACATAGATAAATAACTTATACGAACGAGGTTACTGCTAAGTCCCATTTTATATCTTTTTGCCAATTTACGTTGCATTGATACAGGCAAAAATTTTAAAATGCTCCCCAGAAAATTTGTATCAAATGGTGTATAGAAATCCGTAACCAAGAATTGCAAAGAATTTTCTTCTGCTAATGCTAATGCAACCTGATAATCGTCTCTTCTGCCTGCATGAACAACGATGTATTTCATAAATCTCTTTTCTTTAAAAATTTCGCAGGTATGCCACCCCAAATTTCGCCGTCTGGAACATCCTTTGTTACTACTGCACCGGCAACAATAACGGCATGTTTCCCTATTGTAACTCCTTGCAAAACAATGCAATTTGCGGCAAGCCAAACATGGTCGCCGATTTTACATCTTCCTTTACTTTTTACAAACAATTTACTATCGTATGTACTTGGATGCGTAGAAAAATTTTCCACATCGTGCTCTTCTAAACCAATTTTAACTCCCGGAGCAATGCTACAATAGGAACCAACAGTTGCATGTTGAATGTAGGCATCCGTCATATACGTATTTGCTCCGACGATTGCTTCTTCTAAAACTATAGATTTTCCGAAAATAGAACAATTTTTTAAGTTTGCCTTTCTAGACACAATAAAAGATGACACTACTCTAACACCCTTACTATTCCAATACAAATAAGGTAGTATTTGGTCTATTTTATTCAAAATATCACTTATTAAAAATTTAATTAGGATTTTGTTATAAATTAATATTTATTGTTTTAAAAGTCTATAGTAAAATTCTAACGTTTTTTCTGTCATTTTGGGAACAGAAAATTGTTTTGCATTTTGGTAGGCATTTTCGCTGTACGTTTGCCAACGGTTCGAACTAAAAACCGCATCTATTTCTTTAGCTAATGCAATAGCTTCGTTGGAATTAATCATTATTCCCGTAAAATTGTTTTGATGCATGTCAATCAATCCTCCTTCCACATTAAAACTAAAAATAGGTATTCCAACCGACATCGCCTCTAAAACGTTGTATGGAAAACATTCTCTTCGTGAAAGCATTAAAAAGCCATGAGCTTTAATCAAGGATGGTAAAACATCTTTTTGCCATCCTTCAAAAGTAACATTGGAAGTTAATGTTCTATTAATTACTGATTTTTTAATTTCATTAACATAATTAATATCATTAACATCGCCATCACCAACTAGTGTTAGGTGGTATTTATTTTTACTATTATGAACCAAATAATCTAATATTTCCAACGCTATATGTGGTTGCTTATCTTGAGCTAAACGAGACACCATAATTAAATTTATAATCTCCTTTGGTGCATTGTATTGATTTTTATTAAAAACAGTTACACCGTTAGAAATTATTTTTGAGGTAGCTTTTGGAAGATAATTTAAATTTTTATAATAGGCTTCAATATTTTTAGACAAGTAAATTACTCCATTAATTATTCTATTAAATAATATATTTGTGTATCTATTGCTATCTAATTGATGGATGGTTAATATTATTTTCCCTTGAAAAAAAATAAGCGGTAAAAAGCTTAATATAGGAATAACATTTAAGTGTATTATACTTGGTTTAATTTCCTTAACCAAAATATAAAATTGATTAATCATTTTCAAATCTCTTCCATTTCTGCCATTTAATTCATATACTGCAATGTTTTTATCTTTTATTAATTGGATTTCTTCGTTCTTAATCTTATAAAATATTAGCAATACTACTTCTATGTTTTTATCCGACAAGTTGATACACAAATCGTGTACGTATTTTTCAATACCACCCATGAAATAACGTCCTGTACATAATAAAATTTTCATGCTATTGTTGTTATAGTTAAGTAAATTTGTAGTAGACGGTTACTGGCATTCGTAAAGAGTTAAATAAAATTTTGGTGATTATAGTAGGTTTACTTTTAGAAAAATGCTTTTTTAAATAAAAATCATATTCCGTTATATACTTCTGATAAAAGGACACATAAGGCATTATGTATTTTTTAAATATATTGTACTCTGTTTTGTAAAAAGGGGTAATGTAAAATTCTAGGGAACCTGACGAATACACCGAATCTTCGCGCACTCTGTAAAATGCCAGAGGTTCTGAAATATAATGAAATGGAATCCCCATTTTGGTTATTTTCAGCCAATAAGGCCAGTCTTCACAATTAGGTATTTCGGTATCAAATGCACCAAATCGTTCGATAATAGTTTTTTTTATAAAAACCGCTGGTGCGTTAACAACACATCCTCTTGTTAAAATTTCAAACTGCTTCAAAGCTGGCACCTCCCCGTTAAGCACTTTTGGATGATCGGAGAAATCGTTCTCAAATACAGTAGTGTTGGTTGCATCTACTTTAAATTTCAAAACTGGCGCATGTAGAACTTCACAATTTGGATTAATTTGCGTGAATGCTACCATTTTTGACAATGCTTCCACCGGCAAGCAATCATCACCAGCCAGTAATTTCAACCATTCACCTACCGCCGCAGCCATTCCGCGATTAAAATTCTTAACAACGCCTGTATTTTTAGAAACCGAAAGTAAACGAGTAGCTGCAAAACGATTTTTATTGGCTTCAAGCCAAGATTCACACAATGCAACGGAATTATCTTTCGAGGCATCGTCTGAAATGATCAACTCAATGTTTTGATAACTTTGATTTTTGATACTTTCCAAAGTTTCGAGAACATAAGGTGCTGAATTGTAAGTTACAATTACTACCGAAACTAAGGGTTGCTTTGCATCTAAACTATTGTGTGTGCCTTCCATTTATCTTTTAAATTTAGATTTCAATTTAATAAATAAATCTTCTAAGTCCATTCTTTTATTTAAATGATGGTAACTATAAATAGCATTAAGTCCAAATAAAATTAAAGCAATTCCATAAGCTAAATAATCATTTGGTAAATAAAAACTTAAAAAAACAAAAAATATAAAAGCGAACGAAACATAGAAAAATTGGCTACTATCTTTGTGAATACTAAAATCATATAATTTTCCAGTAACATTTAAAATTATAATAAAATAAATAACATATAAGGCAAGATACCCTATCGCTAAACCAAAAAGTCCATAAAAATAATATAGTATTAAACTCAATACAAGATTAAAAAAATTTCCTATTAATCCCTCCATAATAACATACGTCTTTCTATCATTCTTCGCAAAAGAAATATATCCCATACAATAAGATGCCAACTGAAAAAATGATCCAAGAGCAATGAATCTTATAAAATCGATAATCTCATAAAATTCCTTAGTAAGCAAAACTTTGATCAAAATTGGAGATGTAATAATCATTATAATTAATAATGGTGTAGCAAGCAATAAGACTATCTCCGTTTGTTCATTAACTATTCTATTTACTTCTTTTGTGTTTTGTGAAACGGCAACAAGTCGTGGAAAATAATCAGCCCCTAATGAAGCCAAAATAAAACCAACATATTGTCCACTGATACTCATAGCAGCAGAATAAAGACCTACATCCTTGATGTTTCCAATTTTACCTATTCCGACGCTAATAAGATATCTAACTAGAATACCAATAAGAATTGAAAAAATGAGCATAATTCCTAATTTCATCATTTGTTTACCTTCACGCCAGACTTCCTTATTACTGATTTGTATTTTAATTTTAGGAATTTTAGAATAATAATAGCCTGATAATATAAAACTAATTAACGCAGTAATTATCATGGTCGGAACAATACCATCTACTCCTAAAAAATAGTAAAAAGGAATACTAACAATTACCCCTGCCAAAGTGCCATAAAAACCCGACTTTATAATAAAGTTAATTTTCCTTAATCCACGCATTACTGTCTGTTGACCTTTAGTAAGTGTAGTAAAAAAAACAAAAATTGAAAGTAATAAGTAAGAAAATGTATAATCTGAACTACCAAAAGTGAATTCACTCAAAAGTGAAGAAAAAATTGCTAAAAATAAAGCGCCAAATATTGCCGTATAAAAAAATAGTTTTTCTACAATAGTTATCGTTCTATTAGTTTTGTTTTGATTTTCAGTTTCATTAGCCTCAGAAAGATCGCGAACTGCACTGAGGTCTAATCCAAAATCATTAAAGGTTGTTATTAAATTTACAGAAGTTAATAATAAATTATTGACGCCAATACCAACAGGACCAAGATAAATAGCTATGAACTTTCCTTTTATTAAATTAAGAAAAATTGTAATTATTTGAATTCCTCCAAAAGCTACAGTATTTTTAAAAGTTGATTTATAAGATTTTTCCAAGTTAAATTTAGTTTAAAGTTTTGTGCCTCCTATACCAAATTTCCGTTGTATCTCTCTTCCACTATCGTTTAGTATGTAAAGTATTTGTTCCTCGATATCATTATAGATTTTAACTTCCTCAGGTACGAGATTAACTTTATCTATGCTCTGGGGAAGTTTCAGTTTTAGTCTGAAACCCTTAACATACCAATTATTTAATATTTCAGTATCAATATTTATTGTTGGGTTATCTACCGCTTTTGAAACCTGATTTAATAATGTCCCTACAACTTTTGATGTGATAGGACCCAAACCGATGCCAAATAACTTGTTTTTTGTACAATAACCTACAACATTTGTTTCTAAAGATACTGGATTATGATAAGGAACTTTGCATAATATTTTTAATAATGTTTTTCGATCATATATAGTTCCATCAACTGCAAAATTATAAGACCAATGAGTAATATTTTTATCCTTAAAATAATCCCATAAATAATTATCTCCCCATCGTTTAACGTAAGACGGAAAATTTTCTAAATTTTCGCCAACATAACATCGATAACTCGTATTTCTTGGATTATTTCGTATAAGTGTTAACACATCCTCTTCGACATCCAAATCATCAAAAAAATATCCATCATCAGTGTTAAACATTACGAACTCACAATCAGACCCCTGTATACTTTTTTCCAAAAGTGACTTAAAATTATCGCTTTTTCTGTTAAATATTCGCGAATGTTTCAGAAAAAATTTAAAATCGGTTTTATTTTTTATTGAAAAAAAACATGAGATATCAAGCAAAGTAGGTTTTCGTTTGACAAAAGAAAAATTATTATATTGTTTATATTTTTTTATTAGAAGTTCATAACCTTTATCATGTTCGCCTGACGTGTGGTATATAACTAAAATTTGATAATCAATTTTATAATTTTTCAGTATAGATGTTAATAAATAATCCAACTGCATTGCTCTGTTGAATGAAAAAATTACATTTAGAACCATTTTTATATTTTGTTTATAAGGTTTATTACAAGGGACACTTCCTCATCTGTTAACACCGGACTAATTGGTAAACTCAATACTTCGTTGTGTATTTTTTCGGTTATTGGATAACTCAAATGATTGAGTTCTTTGTATGCCGCTTGTTTGTGTGGCGGTATTGGATAATGTATGGCAGTTTGAATTCCGTTTTCCGTTAGATAACTTTGCAATACATCGCGATTTTCTGTGCGAACAACAAACAAATGCCACACATGATTTTCTGATGCATTTGGTAGATTTGGTAAAACTATTTTATCGTTTTTTATTTCTTTGATATAGCGTGCGGCAATTTCTCTTCTTCTGTGGTTTTCTGCATCAATATATTTTAGCTTAACATGCAAGAAACCTGCTTGCATGTCACTTAAGCGACTATTTAAACCTTTAAAATTATTGACATATTTGGTACTACAGCCATAATTCCCCAAAGCACGTACTTGTGCTGCCAAATTAGCGTCGTTGGTCGTTACTGCACCAGCATCGCCCAAAGCACCTAAATTTTTACCTGGATAAAAACTAAAACCTGAGGCATCACCAAGATTTCCTGTTCTATTTCCTTTATAAGTTGCTCCAACAGCTTGGGCATTATCTTCTATAATTTTAAGATTATACTCTTTGGCAAGGGCAACTAACTTCTCATTCCAACAAATTTGCCCGTACAAATGCACCACCATTATGGCTTTTGTTTTTGACGTTATTTTTTCTTCAATTAAATCAATATTTAGATTGTAGTTTTCTAAATCTGGTTCGACTAAAATAGGAACTAAATTATTATCCGAAATGGATAAAAGAGACGCAATGTAAGTGTTTGCAGGTACAATTATCTCATCACCTTCTTGCATTTGACCTAAATTTATATATGCTTTTAGAATCAACCTGAGCGCATCTAATCCGTTTGCAACACCAATAGCATATTTAACACCATTAAACTTTGCGAAATCTGTTTCAAAATTATTTAGTTTTTCGCCCATAAGAAACCAACCAGAATCAATTACATCTGCAGCTATTTGTTTTAGCTCAGTAGCATATTTTTGATTTATTTTTTGAAGGTCTAAAAATTTAATCATCATTATATATTTTTTTAATAAATTTTGCTGGACTACCATACCACAACTCGTTGGCTGGTATATTTTTTGTAATTAAACTTCCTGCGCCAATCATAGCGTTCTCTCCAATTGTCACTCCGCCTAAAATCGTTGAAGCCGCACCAATGGAAGCGCCTGTTTTAATAATAGTACGTTGCAACTCGAAAGCTTGTTTGGCACGTGGATATTTATCATTAGTAAAGGTTACGTTAGGTCCTATTTGTACATTATCTTCAATGGTTATTCCATCCCATAAATATACACCACATTTTACCGTAACATTATTACCCACAACGACATCATTTTCAATAAAACAATGGCTACAAATATTGCATGAATCTCCTATTTTTGCTTTAGACAAAATTACGGTATATTGCCACACATTGGTATTTTTAGGAATTTCAGCTTGAACTTCTGATAATTGATGTATCATTTAAATAGTATTTTTAAAATTTTTAAACTCTTCGTAATCTCTAATATAATCTTCAACTTCATACTTATTAGAAGCTAAAACCAAACTAGTAGAACCCGATGAAAAATTGTTAAGTTCTCTCCAAATTCCCGGCACAATATACAAACCTTGATATGGTCTATTAAGTGTCACCGTTTTTTGGTTTACTCCATCATTTAAAACGACATCAAAACTACCGCCGGCAGCAACAATTAATTGATATAAATCTTTGTGTCCGTGTCCGCCTCTTTCTTCACCACCAGGAACATCATATAAATAATACACACGATTGATATCAAAAGGTACTTCAATTCGGTTTTCAACAACTGTAATATTTCCTTTTTCTTTGTGCTTTTTGTCTAATTCTATAATCTTACAATCATTAATACTACTTTTACTTGCATTTATAGATATTTTAGATACAATTTCACTTAAATAAGATGGAGTTGACAAATTATTTAAGTTGTAGTTAAAATTCTTATATTCATCATACGATCTTATATAATCGGCGGCATTAAATTTTGTAGAAGCTAATACTAAAGCCAACGAATTAGTCGAAAAATTTTGTATAGTTCGCCATTTTCCAGGTGGTATATGCAAACCCACATATGAACGATTTAATGAATATATCTTTTCGCTTTCTCCTTGGTCTATAACTACATCAAAACTTCCTGAAATGGCAATAATAAATTCGTTTTGCTCTTTAAAAGCGTGACCTCCCCTTATTTCGCCACCTGGAACATCATATATCCAATACGCTCTTTGTATAGAATAAGGTAAATGGTCTGGATGCTGCAAAAAAGTTAGATTTCCCCTTAAATCTAAAATTTTAGGCAAATGAATTATTTGAGGCTCTATATTTTTCATTTCAGGTCATTGTTTTTTATTTATGTGAAACTAATCTCAGCAAATATTGTCCATATTCGTTTTTTTGTAATGGCAGTGCCAATTCAATAACTTCTTCTTTAGTGATAAATCCCATTTCATAAGCAATTTCTTCTAAACAAGCCACTTTTAATCCTTGGCGCTTTTCAATAGTTTGTATAAAATTTGAAGCTTCCAAAAGTGATTCGTGAGTTCCTGTATCTAACCAAGCATAACCACGTCCCATTAATTCTACCTTTAATTCTTTTTGAGCCAGATATTCTTGATTCACCGCAGTAATTTCTAATTCGCGTCTTTCGCTTGGTTTAATTTTTTCAGCAATTTTGACTACTGAGTTGGGATAAAAATACAATCCAACCACTGCATAGTTACTCTTTGGCGTTACTGGTTTCTCAACTATGCTAACCACAGTACCCTTAGAATCAAACTCTGCCACACCATAACGTTCTGGATCTTGAACATAATAACCAAAAACTGTTGCTTTGTTATCTAAATCTACATTAGCTACAGCTGTTTTTAGTAAATCCGTTAATCCTTGACCGTGAAAAATATTATCTCCCAAAATCAAACAAACGGAGTCTGAACCTATGAATGAAGCTCCTATCATAAAAGCTTGAGCTAAACCATCTGGACTAGGTTGTTCAGCGTATTCAATAGTTAATCCCAACTGGCTTCCATTATCAAATAAATTCTTGAAATTAGGCAAATCGTGAGGAGTAGAAATGATAAGAATCTCTCGAATACCAGCTAACATCAATACCGACAACGGATAATAAATCATCGGTTTATCATAAATGGGCATCAATTGTTTTGAAATTGACTTTGTCAAGGGATATAATCTAGTTCCTGAGCCTCCGGCTAAAATAATTCCTTTCATCTGTGTTAATTATTAGAATTAATTATATTTGTTTTAATAATACTTTTAATAATTCCCTGAAGTAATATTAAGCAACAAATATTTATTGGACAAATACCAATCGATGTTTTTTTTAAACGGATAGTAGTAAGTCGAAAGTTTAAATGTCATAAAGTCAAAAGGAACACTATTGCTAACAGTAGTTTAAAATCAATTTGTTGCGTCATTTTGTCTAATTTTAAAACACTACATTATAAAGTGGCTGTTACTTATGTCGTGTAATTTAAAATAATTTCGCCATTTGCATTTGCATAAACCAAACAGATTCATCCTTTATTCAAACCTCAATATGTTGGAAAAGCATGTTGGATTAATGAATGATTAATTCGTTTTTCATTATTTTCTTGTTACTCGGCTGTTTTTTGAAATATTAAACTGGTTAATCGTTTAATATTTCGTTATCCGAGTAAATTTTTCCTAACCGATTGAATCTTTCCTATACGAATAAACTCTTTCTTTAATTGGTCATTAATCAATGGTGACATTTATAATTCGGTTAATTGGCCAGTTCCAATAATCCGATATTTTTATATCGCCAAATAAAACACTTTTATTTATTACAGTCCAATTGTTATTATGAAAAAAATTATAAAAATTTTTTAATATTTGCTTAACATTTTTTGAAATTCCTACAACGTCATTAATAACAAAACCATACATTTTTGCAACGAACTTATTATTATCAACTTGGAAAATGGTTTAAACTGTTTTTAAAAAAAAGTAATTAAAGTACAGCCAAGAAAGCCAATATATTTAAATGAATTATATCCGCTTTTATTAGAACTAATAGTCTCCCAAATCAGATAGGTAATCTTAAATATTTTCCAGATTTTAAAAGTAACACGTGTACAGTAATCCCTTCGTTTATGAGTAATTACTTTTTTTAAACTATTTAAAAAAAACCATGAGATGCACATTATGTTTTTTATTTTTAAGGCCTAAGGCTAAATCTATAGCTTACTTTTCAATACCGCCCATATAAAGCCTTCCAATGCAAACTTAGGTATTCATTTTTTTTCGATTTTACTATAAAAGGCATGGATTATTTCTCAATAATTAAATTTCTACTTTTTAAAACTAAATCTAACACGTTTATCTGTTTATAAAAAAGCAAAATTCGTACTATTTTAATAAATCTTGATTGGATATACATATCCTGCAAATAAGAATTATTTGCTAATTCTAACCAGTTTTCGTATCTTTCTTTTTTTACTTTTCGAAAGGCTAAATTATACATAGACAAATTGGCTAAAATTGACATCATAATGTATTCCCCTTGAATTGCATTAAGAAATCTATTATTTGAAAATAAATCATATTTTTCAAAAATTTGTATTCTTAATTCATAAGACTTATCTCTCGTTTTTTTAGTAATGTCGCATCCATATAACTTCTTCGTTAAAGTTATCTCATCATACTGTACATAATGATATCCAATTGTATCGGTAACTGCAATAGAATTTACTAAAAATAAATAACTCCAAGTAAATATTGTATCTTCACCAAAACTTATCGTTGTATCAAAACTTAGTTTATTATTGACGATTATATCACGTCTATACAACTTTCCCCAAACAGTACTAATCATTCTATTATATTCTAATTCTGGAATAACTTGACCCAATTGATTTTTTGTTTTTGCTTTTTGATCGGACAAGGAATAACAGTGCCGTGGTTTGTTAGATACATACTCATAACAATATCCACATACTATTAAATCAATTTCATCATGTCTCAAAATTTCATAAAATCGTTCTAAAAAAAAGTTTTCAATCCAATCGTCCGCATCTACAAAAGCAATATGAATTCCGCTAGCTAGTTCAATTCCTTTGTTACGAGCGGCAGATACTCCTGAATTAGGAATATGACAAACTTTAACTCTACTGTCTTTTTGCGCATATTCCTCGCATATTTCAGCAGACCCATCTAAAGATCCATCATTAACTAATAGTAACTCAAAATCCAAAAACGTTTGATCTAAAATGCTGTCAATACATTTATGCAAATATTTATGAGCATTGTACACTGGAACAACGATGGATACCTGAAGAAAAGCAATCATTATAAATTATTAATATACTTATCCACAAAAAGAAAATTTCCTTTTGATTTTTCAATAATTGAAGAACTTATTTCAAGTCTATTATTGATAATATTTTTTAAACATTCTGAAGGATTTAATCTACCTAAATCTGATATTTTAGAATAAGTTCCTTTATAATTAAAGTCTTTTAATACATTATTCATTTTCTCACTATACATTATTGGAAAAATATTCTGACCTAACAAAGAACTTAAAATCATTGAATGAAATCGCGTAGCAAACATAGATTCTACTTTTGAATACAGACTTAAAAATTTATCAATCTCACCATCGTATCTGATGACACCAATTTTATTTCTAAACTTTAGTGGAAAAGACTCTACAATTCTTGAAATCACTTTTTCATCACCTTCATCCGCACAAAAAGAAAATAAATAAACACCTCTATCATCATCAAGAGCTTTTGATATTAGCTCTTTAATAAATGATAAATAACTGCCTTCATATTGTGATAATTCCTTTCTCCAAGAAATGTCCATTAAAGAAAAGCCAATACTGCCCTCCTCTTTGCGAACTACTGGTAATTTTAACTGAAAAACTACATCCGGACAATTTCTAACATTCAACAAATCTTTAAAAATATCTTTTGAATATTTTTCTCTAAAACAAACGTCATCATAATCTAATAAATGTTTTTTATAGAAATCTAAATACGAAACTGTCAAATAAGGACCAAAATTAGCCCCTATTACAAACTTCTTTTTATCATGAAAAATATTTGTTATTTCTTTATTAAGAATATCAATTAAATTAATTTTTTCATTTTTTTGCATAAAAAGCGACCCTCCGATATATATATAAGCATCAACAAATTTGGCTTCTTTTGAATAAAAATTTTTAATTATATTTAGAACATAAGTTTCTTTTTTAGAAATAGAAAACAAACCAACTATCTTCATTACTATTTTTTTAAACAAAGGAGAAGAAGGTATTTGTTTAATAAAAACATTTTCGTACTGTTTAAAAATTTTTTCATAAAGTTTTGGCGCAATTATCGTGAATTGAATTTCAGGGTATCGTTCCACTAAAACTTTCAAAAAAAGATCGTCACCTAAATTACAATAAGTGTACGCCCTTACTAAAACTGTTTTCATTTTTAAAATTTTATAAATAGTTTATTTGTATTAAGTTTCTACTCATTAAATAACTTTTCGTTTAACCCTTTCTGCGATAGCTTCAAACAAATTGTTTATTAATAATTTTTGAGGTTTACTCAAACTTATAAAATAGAAAGTCACAGAAAATAATACAGCCACAATTAAAATATTTATGAGAAGAGAAGATAAATCACTTACAATATATTGGTTTACAATTATTATCAATACGAGAGTTATAATTAAAGGAAACACTGTTAATATCACCACTTCTTTAATATATTCAATCTTTGAATGTTTGGTCATAATATTTAAAAAACAAACTCTAAATATAAATGACAAAATTTCAAGACCAATCAATAAATATAAAACATATGTCGCATCATAACCCAACCACATCAAAAGATAGGTAATCGGCAACATTAAAACTTGTATCAAACCAACGACTGTCTGATACACTTTTATATTACCAATAGCTTGTACAGCAGACATTATCCCAACGCTCCACTGGTAAATGAGCATATAAATTAAAATTAATTTACAAAATTCAGCCGTATATTTTGGTACAACATTTAACCATATTGTTAAAACGTATTCCATGTGAAAATATAAAGGAATTGCTAAAATTGCCACTAAAAAGAAACACAATTTACTGGCGAGAGAAGATATCCTTAACATTCTTTCCCGATCTCCTGCGCCTTCACTTTTCATAATTTGAGGATTAAGTGTACTTAACATAGTTGCAGACAAAAAAGTAAGTTGTCCTGCTACTTGATATGCTATACTATAGGCTGCATTTATCGCCGCACCAAAAAAAATATTTAAAATAATTGCCAAACCATGCTGTCTCGATAGAAAACTTAATGTTCCGAAAAGATTCCAACCAGCAAAAAAACTTAATTCTTTTAATAACGCATCGTCTTTGTTTTTAAATAGTTTAAAATCACATTCATCATATTTCTTTATACTAAAAATCAAATAAGCAGTTGCTGCCAATACGTTAGATACTGCAATAAGGAGAGCATAAATAAATAATCGATCAAGAGTAATTGTAAAAAGTAATAAAGCGATACTCAATTTTAGCAACACCTCAACTGTATTAACTATTGCCGAAACTATCATATCCTCATTAGCGTTTATCGATGCAGTAAACGGCACAGAAATTATTGTAAAAAAAACTGAAATAATCATAAAATAATAAACCCACTTAGCTGTTTCTACTCTTTCAAGAGGAATATTCAGGAAACCATCAAATAAAAAAAATCCTGCTATAAATAACAAAACACTTAGAAAAATTGCGATAACAATATGAAGAAGAAGACTATTTGAGAATACTCTTTGTTGCATACTCAATTCGTTTTTACCAAAATAATAAGATAAATATCTTTGTGTAGAAGATGACATTGCAGTGTTCAGGAACGATAACATTAATACAACTCCCGAGACTAAACTGTAAATCCCAAAATCAAGAACTCCTAATGCATTCAAAATTAACCGCGTAGAATACAACGTTATCGTTATTGTAATTACAGACTTAAAATACAATATCCCAGAATTGATTGCTACACGATTTACTGATTTCATATTTTTACAATTAAGGATTTTCTAATTTTAATTTATGACAGGATTTTTTTAAATAATAAGTAACAGCTACTGTATAATGTCGAGTTTTAAAATTAGACAAAATGACGCAACAGATTGATTTTAAACTACTGTTTGCAATAGTGTTCCTTTTGACTTTATGAAGTTTAAACTTTCGACTTACTGTTGTCATAATTTAAGCAAAAAGGTGAAGTGAATAAGTTGAGAAACAACATTAATTTTGTTGCGATAATGAAATTTATGGCTAAAAACTTGAAAAATTGACGATAACAAAAAACGTAACTATTTAGTCTGTACTAAAAAACATAGTTATTAATAATTTTAACTTTATGTTTTTAGCAAAAGAGCTTTATTTTAAACAATTGTTTACTACTTCTTAACAAGTATTCGCATGATTTTAGTTGATTTTCGCAAGTGTTTATTTCCTTTGTATCGAACAAATAGAAATTGAACACGGATAAAAAACATATATCTGAATTAGAAGCCAAACCAGCTACACCATATTATTGTCGCTAATATCTGCAACATGTAGCTTTGATGAAGTACGTTTAAAATTTTTTTTGGTTACAGCTTGCCCTATGGATCCAGCGCCTCCAAAAACTAAAAAAGATGATTTAGCTATAACTTCCTTTAGTTGAATTTCACTTTTAGATATATCAGTTGAAAAAAGTGGTTTTACATGTCCAATAAGTTTCAAAATATTCATTTTTAATATTTTTATTAAAACATTACTATTTAATCTTTATATCATTAATTGTACTTTTCGAAGATGTCTTTTTTAGGAGTCATAAATAATATTTCTAATTCATTTAATAAAATTAAAAAAATACTCAATTAGCTTTTTCTATCTAATCTTAGTATCTCGACTAAATTTATTAATGGCAAATCTAATTTTTAAGGTAAATAAATGATAAATATCCTTTATTTACCTTAGAGGAGCAATCGGCAGCATTTATTTCCAATAACTTCACTTCTCTACTCAAAATAATTCAACGTAGCATATCCTCCATCTTTCAAGTATTGGTCTTTTTGCATCAACTTCAAATCGCTTTGCATCATCTCTTTAACTAATGCTGGCAAATCATAGTGACACTCCCATCCTAGCTTGGTGCGGGCTTTAGTTGGATCTCCAATCAATAAGTCGACTTCTGTGGGTCGGAAATACTTCGGATCCACCGCTAACACTTCTTTTCCTATTTGGGGAAGCTGGTTGTTGGCTGTTTGTTTTTTGTCGTTATAAGGACAGACGCTGTTTTGGTATTTTATGAGATCAATACTTTCGATAATCCCAACTTCTTTTACTCCTTCTCCTTCAAAACGAAGTGTAATTCCTGTTTCTGCAAAAGCCATTTTTACAAACTCGCGTACGGGTGTAGTTTTCCCAGTGGCTATAACCCAATCCTCAGCTTCTTCCGCTTGCAAAATCATCCACATCATGCGCACATAATCCTTAGCATGCCCCCAATCGCGTTTGGCATCCAGATTTCCTAAATACAGTTTGTCCTGCAATCCCAATGCTATTCTGGAGGCAGCTCTTGTAATTTTGCGAGTCACAAACGTTTCTCCGCGAATCGGCGATTCATGGTTAAATAAAATCCCATTACAAGCATACATTCCATACGCTTCTCTGTAATTAACCGTAATCCAGAACGCATACATCTTGGCCACGGCATACGGAGAACGCGGGTAAAAAGGAGTCGTTTCGGACTGTGGCACTTCCTGAACTTTACCATACAATTCAGAGGTAGAGGCCTGATAAATACGGGTCTTTTTTTCTAATCCTAACAAACGAACCGCATCCAAAATGCGCAATGCTCCCAATCCATCTGCATTTCCGGTATACTCTGGTGTTTCAAATGAAACGGCTACCTGACTCATCGCTGCCAAATTGTAAATTTCATCCGGTTGAATTTCTTTGATCAGGCGAATTAAGTTGGTCCCATCGGTCATGTCTCCATAATGCAAAAAGAAATTGCGGTTGTCCACATGCGGATCTTGATATAAATGATCAATCCGATTGGTATTAAACAACGAAGAACGCCTTTTAAGACCGTGAACGATGTATCCTTTTTTTAATAAAAACTCACTTAAATATGCTCCATCTTGTCCAGTTACTCCGGTGATAAAGGCTATTTTTTGGTTCGGATTCATTTTTATTTTTTTTGATATTCGTGTTTAAGTGGTTAATCGTTTAACTGGTTAACTGGTTAATTGTTTACTATTTCGTTAACCGATTACACTTTTTCTTTAAATGGTTAATCCATAAGGCAAACTACCTGGATTCCAAATTTCAATCCGGTCTTTTAAAAGCATGACCTGAACAAATTGTAGTGAGATGTACTGATTTATAAAAATGTCAATCCTATTCGTTTGTTTAATCCTAATTCAAAAAGTCGAATCAGTGTTGAAATTTGAATATTTCCTTTTCCATTTTCAATTTTAGAAATATAACTTTTTTTAGTCCCTGTCTTTTCGGCAAGCTGTTCCTGTGTCATTTTTGCTTCTTTTCTTGCTTGCTTCAGCATTTCACTGATAATAAACATTTGAGTGTGTTCCTCATATTTATTTCTGCTTTCTGTTCCAATTTTTCCGTGTTCAACTTCAATAAGTTGATCAAAATTAGTTACGTTGCTATATTTATCCATGGCTAATTTGTTTTAGTTGAAAAATATTCTTTTCTCAATCGTATTGCTTTTTCTAATTCGCTATTGGGAGTTTTCTGAGTTTTCTTTTGAAAGGCATTGAATAATACAACTACGTTTGCTTTGTCGAAACAACAAAATATTCTGTAAATATTGGATTGATATTCAACTCTTATTTCATAAACTCCATCTCTTCCGGACAAATGTTTTAAAAATTTTTCAGGAACCCTGTCAACTTGCATTACAAGTTCAAGAATATTTTTAATCTTAGCTTTTACTTTATCGTCTTGAATTTTATAAAAGTCAAGAAAGTGATTTTCGTAAAAGATTATCTATCTACTCATTTTGCAAAGTTAATTTAAAAGATAACTTATTTAACGTCTATTTTTCTTTCTACACAAATTTTTATCACATTATAGTTACCCTAAAAGGCTGTTTTTTTTTAGCAGGAACGACTGATAATTTAATTGGTTAATAGTTTACTATTTCGTTAATCGATTACACTTTTTTTTTAAATGGTTAATCGTTAAAGTGGTTAACTGGTTAATCGTTTACTACTTCGTTAACCGATTAAACCTTTTTCTTTAAATGGTTAATCGTTTACTATTTCGTTAACCGATTAACCCTTTCTTAAACGATTAAACCTTTCTTAAACGATTAACCCTTTCCTAACCGATTAAAACTATCATAATTTACAACGAAGTTTTTCATTCTACATTAGTATTTATTTTCCAATAGCCACCCGTTTTAGGCACGCCTTTGAACTCTATCTTATTTTCTTCTCTTAATGTTTTTATCCAGCGTTCTATCGTTCTTTGCGTAACTTTGAACTGTTTCTCCATAGCTAAAGCATTAGTTCCTGGATTATTTTCGATAAAAATAAGAAGCGTTTTTACACCGACATTTACACCGACATCTACACCGACATTTACCTCCTCATTTTCCCGTACACTTATTTTTTGCTTGGTGTAACGCAGCGTCAACAGAAAGCCACTCTGGATTTCGCCAAACTCCATTTTCATAGTTGGGTATTCCTTTATCTCTTTACGAATTCGTATCAATCCACTACCGTATTTTTCAATATCACCAGTGAGATAAAACGCCTCAGCTATCAATTTGTTACGGGCATGGGCTTGATAATTGTCTTTATTAAGTTCCTCTACGGTAACATTTCCATAAAGAATTCCCGGATTATAAAAAGTGATATAATTGTCGAAAATTTTTATTTGGATGTCTATGAGACTCATATAATCCCGATGAATAATCGCATTGAGCACTATTTCTCGCAATGCAGGAAGCGGATATTCGAAAATTTCCGTCCGTTGCGTAGGCATTCCCGTTATCTCAAAAGCCACTTTGATCTGACCTATGATATAGCGCATGGTTTCTTCGACTGCGTCAAACAAGGTTCCATTCAGCATCTTGTCGTCAATAATCAACGAAGGCGTTTTTAATCTACCCAGGTGAACGTTATACCCTGTAGTTTCTTTGCCAAATAGCAACCATGCTGCATTAGTAATTCCTTTTGCATCCACTAATTTCAGTTTTTGTAGGTTTTCTATCCAACTGCCATCCAATTTGAATCGCCCGGTAGCATTTACTTTTTCGATAAATACAGTCACTTTATATGAATCTAAATCTTCCAGACTTTTCCCCTGAGCGGGGTAGGAATCCCAGGAAAGCTGTAAAGATTGCAAACTCAAATTCGTTATTTCTATCGCCGAAAGTTGGTGATTCGAGTTGTTAACCCGTTTGTAATACCTTCCTTTAAATGAAACTGGTTTTACGGGAAACTCATTTACCCTTAAACAAACGACTTCTTTCCCTTGGATAATTAAGGGTTCTATATCGGCAATGATACTGGGTTGTGTTTTATTTTTTATTTCATTTATCTAATTTGCGATCGTTTCCTTACCTATGAAAAAATTAGGAACCGGATTTCCTTTATCATCTAGACCTATATGTACTTTTCCTCCCTTGGTGTTGACAAAGGCACACAATGTTTCTATCGTAGTTTCATTGAAGCTGGATTTGAATTCTGTATGTTGGTTTTCTGTTTTCAATTTATTGTCCGGGGACTGTTTTTGGTCTTTTGTTGAATGAGTTAAGTTTTTAACTGGTTAATCGATTAAACTTTTTTCTCATCGATTAAACTTTTTCTAACCGATTAAACGATTAACCCTTTCCTAACCGATTAAACTTTTCTTAACCGATTAAACCTTTCTTAAACGATTAAACTTTTCCTAACCGATTAACCCTTTCCTTACCAATTAAACCTTTCTTAAACGATTAAACTTTCCCTACTACTCGTATAATCTTCCAAGCAATGTTGCAGGGTCAATATTCAATTTTGAGAAAGCAAACCATTTTTTGCCTAAGTCTTTAAGTGATGCTCCTATATGATACACTTCCGTTTCATCTAGTATCAAAAAACGATCATGTGATTTAGCGAATTGCTTAATTTCGACAAGTTCGTATTGGGTATTGAACCGCTCTAAATCGAGTTTTAACTGTTTTGTAATATCTTTTGTATAAATAAGAACGCTAACTCCTTTTTCTCTCTTTGACAACTGTACTAAAACAGTTTCGTCTACGAAATTATCAATAAGTAGGATCGATTTTTTTGCAGATTTTATCAGTCTGGAAACAAAGGAATGTGCATCGAAAATTTGTCCGTCATAGAAAATCCCTTGATTAGGAGGTAAATTTGTTTTTAAAATCAAATCAAATTCATCGTTTTTATTTTCCAAAGAACCTACTTTTTTTTCTAAAACATCCATTCGATGATGAATAGCATAGCCTTTGAGCAGATAGTTTTTCAGAATTTTATTTGCCCAAATACGAAACTGAACCCCCTCTATTTGATTTCACTCGATAACCTAAAGACATAATCATGTCCAAATTATAAAACTCTACTTGATACGTTTTACCATCACTAGCAGTTGTCGCAAATTTTGCGACAACTTGAATTCCTTCAAGTTCTTCTTTGAGTGCATTAGAAATATGCTTGCCTATAGTTTTAATATCACGATCAAACAAATCAGCGAGTTGAATTCGATTTAACCACACCGTTTCATCTTCAATACGAACCTCAATTTGACTTGTCAGAATTTCAGATTGATAAATGATGATTTCGTTGTTCATTATTTTTTGCTTGCTTGGTTGTTTTTTTAAATGGTTAATCGTTTAAATGGTTAACTGGTTAATCGTTTACTACTTCGTTAACCGATTAAACCTTTTTCTTTAAATGGTTAATCG
Organism: Flavobacterium sp. RSP49; assembly: GCF_003968735.1. Lineage (NCBI taxonomy): Bacteria > Pseudomonadati > Bacteroidota > Flavobacteriia > Flavobacteriales > Flavobacteriaceae > Flavobacterium > Flavobacterium sp. RSP49. The sequence goes on from NZ_RYDN01000010.1 coordinate 98,329, forward strand.
TTTACTATTTCGTTAACCGATTAACCCTTTCTTAAACGATTAAACCTTTCCTAACCGATTAAACCTTTCTTAACCGATTAAACTTTTCTTAACCAATTAACCCTTTCCTAACCGATTAAACCTTTCTTAAACGATTAAACCTTTCATAACCGATTAACCGATTAACCCTTTCCTAACCGATTAAACTTTTCCCTACATCTTAACTTGCTTAAATGCATTTACATTCTCCAAAAACCAATCGTAGGTTCTCTGGATTCCTTCTTCCAACTGCACCTGATGTTTCCATCCTAGTGCGTGCATTTTGGAACTATCCATTAGTTTTCTTGGTGTACCGTCCGGTTTGCTGGCATCCCAAATAATTTCTCCTTGATGTCCTGTGATTTTTTGAATGGTTTTGGCCAACTGTACGATGGTCAAATCTTCTCCTGTACCCACATTATATAAATAGTCCGGTAACTTATTCTCTAAGGCAAAAACAACGGCCTGCGCCATATCCTCTACAAATAGAAACTCTCGCATAGGCGTTCCGCTACCCCAAAGGGTTACCGGAGCCTGATTATTTTCCTTGGCTTCATGAAATTTGCGCATCATTGCCGGTAAAACATGTGAGCTGTTTAAATCGAAATTATCATGAGTGCCGTATAAATTGGTAGGCATTAAGCTCACATAATCCTTTCCAAATTGCTTCCGAATCGCCTCACAAGCTTTGACTCCCGTGATTTTTGCAATAGCGTACCACTCGTTTGTAGGTTCCAAGGGACCTGTGAGCAAGTATTCCTCTTTCAAGGGCTGTGGTGCCAATTTAGGATAGATGCACGAACTTCCCAGAAAAATAAATTTCTCGACACCCGATTGTAAAGCGGTATCAATAAGATTATTCTGGATTTGCATGTTTTCCATCAGAAATTGGTACGGAAAATCATTATTAGCCAATATCCCTCCTACTTTTGCAGCTGCATCAATAATGACTTCTGGTTTTTCAGCAGTGAAAAAATCGCTCACGGCTTGCTGGTTTCGCAAATCCAGTTGCTTGCTGGACATACCTATCAAATTCGTATAACCTTTAGCAGTCAGCGTTCTCCAAATGGCACTTCCCACCATTCCATTGTGTCCTGCGATATATATTTTAGCCTCTTTATTCATAACTGCTATTTAATTTAACAAATCAGAATTTACTTTTTCTAACTCGGCATACACATTTTTAACATCTTGAGAATTCTCTTTTTGAAGAATTAAATTAGCAGTATTCGTATAGACGAAAATAGTGTTTTTCATTCCCACAAATGCCGTATAATTTGTATTGCCAATCACCATATTTCCATTGGCATCAATAGAATGCCCCGTTGCCACTAAATAGTCGTAGACCGATTCGAAAGAACCCAAGTCCGACCATGAAAATTCAGACACGACCACTTTTATCTTTTTACTGCGCTCCATTACCGCATAATCAATACTGATGGATGGTATATCCATGGATAAAGCCAAATCTAGATTTCCATTGCTGTTGTTGTCCCAGGCAATTTTAGATTTTTCATAGACTTCCGGGTTATAGGTCTTTAATTCCTCCAGAAAAATGCCTGCTTTGAAACAAAACATCCCGCTGTTCCATAAAAAATTGCCTCTGGCTATAAAATCTCTTGCAGATACCTGATTGGGTTTTTCCCGGAAGGACACCACATCCTCACCCTTGCGCTCTATATACCCGTATCCCGTTTCCGGTTTTGTCGGAATAATACCGAAAGTAACAATAAAACCGTTAGAAGCCTTTTCTACTGCTTCCTGAATCGCCTTATTATAGTGTTCCATGTCGCCTATGATATGATCCGAGGGTGTCACGATTAAAATAGCCTCCGGATCAGAAGCTAGTGCAGCAAAAGCAATGGCTGCAGCCGTGTTTCTGGGGGTTGACTCAATAATATCGATATATGGTGTATTGGATTTTTCTAGAATGTGCCGACTTAAATGACAGTTATCACTATTTCCCACAACCATAACCTGGTCCACCAAAGTACGATTCCGTTCGACAGTCATTGCAAATAACGATTTACCTTCAAATAAATCTAAATATTGTTTGGGTTGACTTTTGCGAGATAGCGGCCACAATCGGCTTCCCACTCCTCCGGTAAGGATTACATGTGTTACTGCAGGCTGTTTTTTCATACTATTTTTTATGCAATTAGTGCTTATAAGTGATTTGCTACCTCGATTTGGGGTTTACAAAACAGCCTATTGGCGACTATTTTAATTATATTTTTATTTAGACAGGAATTAAATTCCCTTTTTTTCTTTCGCTCCTCACCATTCACTTTTCACTTCTCACCATTCACTTCTCACTTCTCACCATTCACTTCTCACCTTTCACTTCTCACTTTTCACTTCTCACAATTCACTTCTCACCATTCACTTTTCACTTCTCACTTTTCACTTCTCACTTTTCACTTCTCACTTTTCACTTCTCACTTCTCACTTCTCACCTTTCACTTCTCACTAAAAAACACTACTTCTCTTTCAACAATTCTTTCTCTGCGACTTCTTTTCGCAAGCTGCTGCTTGAAAAGCGATGGTCTCGTATGTTGAAAAAAAGTGCTATCCCCTTTTCTTCGCAGTAATTTCGTCCCGTAAAATTCTTGTCTTTGTACTCATCGCCTACGATGCGTACATCAAGTTTGAACGAACGTAAAATATCTTCTAAATCTTGTTCCGTGGCATAAGGAACTATTTCATCTACATACTTACAGCCTTTGAGTTGAATATAGCGTTCAACCACAGATTGGGTAGGCCTGTTTTTTTCAGGACGATCGATAGTAGGATCTGTTTGCAGTCCCGCAATTAAATAGTCACACTGTCCTTTTGCTTCCTCTAACATTTTGATATGTCCGGCATGTAACAAATCAAAAGCACTGAATGTTATTCCTATTTTCATGTTTTCTACTATTATGGTTTGAATCCGTAGTGCTATTTACAATCTCCCATCTACTGCATCCCCTAAAACTCCTTTTACATCATACAACACACTAGTTTCTTTTTGTAACTGTGACAAATCTATCGCTAAAAAGGCAGCATGCGCCACTCCTAACACAATGGCATCAAATTTTTTATTGGGCACTGTAGCGGTTGTTTCTAATTGGTATTCGTGCTGTACTTCTGATGGGTTTGCCAAGGGATCATAAATGGTGATGACAATGCCATAATCCGCTAACGCGGTGATTACGTCCACAATTTTAGTATTGCGCACGTCGGGACAGTTTTCTTTGAAGGTGATGCCCAGCATTAAAAGTGCCGCTCCATTTATAGAAATGCCCTTTTTGATCATCAATTTTACAATTTGAGACGCTACATATTCTCCCATACTGTCATTTAGGCGTCTTCCTGCTAATATAATTTCAGGATGATATCCAAATTCTTGTGCGCGTTGTGCCAAATAATAGGGATCTACCCCAATACAATGTCCGCCCACTAATCCGGGTTTGAAAGGCAGAAAATTCCATTTGGTACTCGCTGCTTCCAAAACGGCATGTGTGTCAATATTCATTAAATTAAATATCTTGGCCAATTCGTTTACAAACGCTATATTGATGTCGCGCTGTGAGTTTTCAATTACTTTGGCGGCTTCGGCTACTTTTATACAAGGAGCCAAATGTGTTCCGGCCGTAATAACAGATTGGTATAATTCATTCACTTTTATTCCGATCTCGGGCGTGGAACCAGAAGTCACTTTCAGAATTTTTTCGACCGTATGTTCTTTGTCTCCGGGATTGATTCGCTCCGGGGAATAGCCGGCAAAAAAATCAACATTGAATTTTAATCCTGAAAATTTTTCTAATACAGGCACACATTCTTCCTCAGTTACACCAGGATAAACAGTGGATTCGTAGATGACGATATCGCCTTTTTTTAAAACCTTACCCACCGTTTCAGAGGATTTGTATAAAGGGGTTAAGTCCGGACGGTTATTTTTGTCTACCGGAGTGGGAACTGTAATGATATAATAATTGCAATCCGCAATAGCAGCGCTGTCTGAAGTTACTACTAATCCGTTTGTAACAGACTGTCTGTCCAATGCGCTCTGCCTCTCGACTGCGCTCGAGGTGACAAAACTTGAAACTAATACCTTGCGTAATGCTTCATCCGAAATCTCTAGTGTAGAATCCGTGCCTGACTGTAAGGATGCTACCCGCGAGGCATTGATATCAAATCCCACAACAGCATATTGAGTTGCAAATAATCGAGCCAATGGAAGTCCGACATACCCTAATCCAATTACCGCTATTTTTATACTTGAATTCATTTTTTTTTAAAACAATTACAATTGAATTGTACATTTTAACCCACCGCTTCGCGATTCCAACTCACAAAAATGAGCCGAAAAAGTCAACGATAATGGAGGCAAATATAACTAGAATATGTTGCCGTTTTATTTTTTATTTCTCTTCTGAAACACAAAAAAGCATAAAAAAAAACACAAACAACTAGCAATCAATACAAAACATTTACAATATTCATTTAAACTCCGATGAAAAATCACCTAAATCAGTGACTAAAAAAGAAGCCCTACGAAACCGATTTTAACTATACCGTACCATACTATAAATGTATCGTCTTCTTGTTTTTTGATAAGAACGGATATTTCCTTTTGAACCAGTAGGTCATTACGGTTTGTTACCCTTAAAAACTTACTTTTATTCCCGTTGCGTGTAATTATTCAAAACGTCAGTTCGAGTGCAAAGCGTATCGAGAACCGTTTTTAATTCAAAATTTTCTTGTTCTCGATACGATCCCGCC
>NZ_RYDN01000011.1:0-74896 GCF_003968735.1 Flavobacterium sp. RSP49
GTCCGCTTCACATAGCGTGTTTCTTCATGTTTTTCCATTAGGATACTTTTTGTGTATCGCTATTTCAGGACGGGACACATCCTTAAAATAAAAGCCCTTTTTTATTCAACCATTTAAAAAAAATTTCAAGACTAAAGCAGCCTTTGTTTAAAACAAAAAAATCCCGACTAGTCGGGATTTTAATAATAAATAATACAATTCTATTTCAATTTCTTCTTAATTGCTACCTCATGGTAAGATTCAATAACATCTCTTTCCTCAATGTCATTATATCCCTTGATCTGAATTCCACAATCATAGCCTTTAGCAACCTCTTTAACATCATCTTTGAAACGTTTCAGTGCTATCAGTTCACCTGTATGCACCACCACACCATCTCTAATGATTCTCATTTTAGCACTTCTGGAAATTTTACCGTCCATTACCATACAACCCGCAATTGAACCAACTTTAGAGATTTTGAATATCTCTCTGATCTCCGCAGTACCCAGAATCTCTTCTTTCATTTCCGGAGCTAACATCCCTTCCATGGCATCTTTCAAGTCATCAATTGCAGCATAAATAATAGAATAGTAACGGATATCGATTTCTTCTTTATCTGCTAATTGTCTTGCGTTTCCAGCAGGACGAACATTGAATCCGATGATGATTGCATCCGATGCCGAAGCCAACATTACGTCAGTTTCTGTAATTGCACCAACCCCTTTATGAATAATATTAATTTGAATTTCTTCGGTAGATAATTTAGAGAACGAATCAGACAATGCTTCAACAGAACCATCCACATCTCCCTTAAGGATAATATTTAATTCTTTAAATTGACCCAATGCTATTCTTCGTCCAATTTCATCCAATGTAATGTGTCGTTGTGTACGTACAGACTGCTCACGCATCAATTGAGAACGTTTTGAAGCAATTTGTTTGGCTTCTTTTTCATCTTCAAAAATATTGAACTTATCCCCTGCAGTGGCTGCTCCATCAAGACCCAGAACAGAAACCGGAGTTGAAGGTCCCGCAACTGTAACTATATTCCCTCTTTCATCATGCATGGCTTTTATCTTACCATGATGCTTCCCTGCTAACATATAATCACCAACTCGTAACGTTCCGTGCTGTACTAATATAGTAGAAACATATCCTTTTCCTTTATCAAGAAATGCTTCAACCACTGTACCTTGAGCCGCTTTATTTGGATTTGATTTTAAATCTAAAAGTTCTGCTTCTAACAATACCTTCTCTAATAATTCTTTGACACCTGTACCAACTTTCGCCGAGATATCATGAGATTGAATTTTTCCACCCCAATCTTCTACTAGTAAATTCATACCCGCTAATCTTTCTTTTACTTTTTCAGGATTGGCATTTGGCTTATCAATTTTATTAATGGCAAATATAATAGGAACACCTGCTGCTTGAGCATGACTGATCGCTTCTTTCGTTTGTGGCATGATGTCATCATCCGCAGCAATCACAATAATTGCAATATCCGTAACTTGAGCACCACGCGCGCGCATCGCTGTAAAAGCTTCGTGACCCGGTGTATCTAAGAATGCAATTTTTTGTCCGTTATCCAAAGTTACTCCGTAGGCACCAATATGTTGTGTAATTCCTCCAGACTCCCCTGCGATTACGTTTTCTTTACGAACGTAATCCAGTAACGATGTTTTACCGTGATCGACGTGACCCATAACCGTAACAATAGGCGCTCTGAAAACCAAATCTTCCTCTTTATCAGCAACTACCTGAATGGCCTCTTCAATATCTACCGTGATAAATTCAACTTCATAACCAAACTCATCCGCAACAATTGTCAATGTTTCCGCATCAAGACGCTGATTCATCGTAACCATGATTCCAAGCGACATACAAGTTCCAATAACTTTTGTAATTGGCACATCCATCATGATAGCAATTTCACCAACGGTAACAAATTCAGTAACCTTAATCGTTTTACTTCCTTCGTCTATAGCTCTTTGCTCGTCATCTGATTTTTGACGATGCGTATCTCTCTTATCTCTTCTATATTTAGCAGCTTTAGATTTACCTCCTTTTCCTTGAAGTTTTTCTAAAGTCTCTCTAATTTGGTTTTTTACTTCTTCTTCCGTAGGCTCTACTTTAGCAACAATCGCAGGCCTGTTTCCTCTTACGAAACCAGGTCTTGCACTTCTGTTAGCATTAAATCCGCCACCACCAACATTTGGCGTAATCTTGTTAGGATTTGGCGCTCCCGGAACTCCTGGAACTGCAGGCGGCCTTGGAGCTCCCGGTTTAGGAGCAATCCTTTTACGCTTATTTTTATTTGCATTAGCATTAGCCGCAGCCGATCCTGGAGCACCCGGTTTATTAGGAGTGATTTTAGGTTCTTCTTTTTTCTTTTTTGGTTTGTTGAATTGTGACAAATCAATGACCTGTCCTGTCAAAGTAGTTCCTGATAATTTTTGATATTGCGTTGTGATGGTTTCATCAACAGGCACGTCATCAGTTTTAGCGATTTCCGTTTTCGCTACCTCTTTTGGTTCAGCAGGGACTGCTTTTACAGTCTCTTTTTTTACCTCTTTAATTCCAACAACCGGTTTTATCTCTTTTTTATCTGAAACAGGTTTTTCTTCTAAAGATTTTTCTGGCGACCGTTTTTCTGTTGAAGCTTCTTTTTGAATTGCTTTCCCCTCCGCTACTTTAGCAACTGGAGTCTCCACTTTTTCAATCGCCTTCGCAGGAGGAACGATGGAAGGTTTTTTAGGATTAAGATCAATCTTACCTACCTGAACAGGACCCGCTATAACTGCTCTCGCCTTTATCACTTCTTGCTGTTTCAGACGCTCTTCCTCAATCTTACGTTTGTCTTCGATTTCTTTCTCTCGTTCTAAACGCAAAGCCTCTTTTTCTTTTCTTTTTTCTTCCCCAACTTCTTTCGAAGCTTCTTTATTCCCTTTGTCACCTGCAAATTGACCGCACAAGACATTGTATACATCATCAGAAATTTTTGTGTTTGGGTTTGCTTCAATAGCTATCCCTTTATCTTTTAGATAATCCACAGCTCTTTCCAAAGAAATATTCAATTCCCTTAAAACTTTGTTTATTCTAATAATTCTCTCTTCAGACATAAAACCTTTTTATTATTACCTTTTTTGTTATTCCTCACTTTACTCCCGACTCGATACCTACCGAGCAAGAATTAATTGTAAAATGGCATGTTTATCGTTGAAGATTTAATGACTAACTATCAAATTCTTCTTTCAATATTCTCATTACATCCAGAATCGTTTCCTCTTCCAGATCTGTTCTTCGTACTAAATCTTCTACATCTTGCTTTAAGATACTTTTTGCAGTATCCAATCCAATTTTTGCAAATTCTTCAATAACCCAGTCTTCAATTTCATCTGAAAACTCTGTTAATTCAACATCATCATCATCAGCGGTAGCACCAGCAACATCACCTTCACGAATAACGTCTAATTCATAGCCCGTTAGTAAGCCCGCTAATTTGATATTGTGTCCCCCACGACCAATTGCTTTTGAAACCTCTTCAAGCTTCAAGAAAACCTCTGCTCTTTTAGTCTCTTCATTAATCTTGATTGAAGATACTTTTGCAGGGCTTAATGCTCTTGTGATAAACAATTGAATGTTGCTTGTATAATTGATAACATCTATATTTTCATTACCTAATTCACGTACGATTCCATGAATACGAGACCCTTTCATACCCACACAGGCACCCACAGGATCTATTCTGTCGTCATAAGAATCAACAGCTACTTTTGCTTTTTCGCCAGGTATTCTAACCACTTTCTTTACCATGATTAAACCATCAAATACTTCTGGAATTTCTTGCTCAAACAATTTTTCCAAGAATTTCTCTGAAGTTCTAGACATAATAATTTGAGGTTTATTTCCCTTCAACTCAACGCTTTCAATTATCCCTCTTACATTATCTCCCTTGCGGAAAAAATCAGAAGGTATTTGTTTTTCTTTTGGCAAAATAATTTCATTGCCTTCATCATCAACTAAAATCACAACTCTTGGACGCACGTGGTGCACTTCAGCGGTGTAAATATCTCCTATTAAATCTTTAAACTGCTTGTAAAGATTGGTGTTATCGTGTTCATGAATTTTAGAAATCAAATTCTGACGCAAAGCTAAAATTGCTCTTCTTCCTAAATCAATTAATTTAACTTCTTCAGAAACCTCTTCTCCAATTTCAAAATCAGGCTCTATTTTTCTAGCTTCAGTCAATGTAATTTCAAGGTGATCAAAATCCAAGTCTTCATCCGCAACAATTACTCTTCTTTGCCAAATCTCCATATCTCCTTTATCAGGATTTATAATGATATCGAAATTATCATCTGAACCGTATTTTTTTTTCAATGCATTTCTAAATACATCTTCTAAAATTGCCATAAGCGTTACACGATCAATAAGTTTATCATCTTTAAACTCTGAGAATGAATCGATCAATGCTAAATTTTCCATGCGAATTCTTTAATTAAAATGTTACTGTAACAATTGCTTCTTTAATGTCTCCGTAAGGTAGTTTAAGTTCTTTTTGAACGGTCTCCTTCCCTTTACCTATCTTTTTTGGCTCTCTTGCTTCCCATGACAAAATTACAAAATCATCATTAGCTTCCACTAATTCCGCTTCAATTATTTCTGCTCCAGTCTTCACAATCAATGTACGCCCTATATTTTTCTTGTATTGTCTGATCAATTTCAATGGAGATCCTACTCCTACCGAAGCCACTTCTAAAGAAAAATCCTGCTCCTCACGGTCCAGGTTATTGTCTAGGGAACGGCTCACATCAATACAATCCTGAAGCGCCACTCCATTATCCCCATCCAAGGTCACAATAACCTTAAAAGCATCCGTGATAATCAGGTCTATCAAAAAAATTGACGGCTTCTCCACCAGGCCTTCTGCCAATAACGTGCTTACTTTTTCTTTAAATGTCATACTCTTATAAAAAGAGGGGACATTTAGTCCCCTCATTATCTAGATTTTAATAAACAACGGTGCAAATATAGTGTTTTTTTTTATAAACCAAAATAATCGATTGCTCTAAAATAATTTCTTATCTTTAATGAACTATTCAAAACAACAGTTTTACCATAATTTAATACGCTGTAATTATGAAACGTATTTTAGTCCCAACCGATTTTTCTGATCATGCCGGAAACGCTCTAAAAGTGGCTGCTGTAATTGCAAGAAAAAACAAGTGTGAAATATTCCTATTGCATTTGTTAGAACTCCCAAACCACATGAATGACTCTGTTACTGGAGCAGACATTACTCCGGCGCTTATGTTGTTCATCAAAAAAGTTAACGAAAACCTTCAAAAAATAAAAGAACAGCCCTATTTGAAAGGAATTCCGGTACATGTCTCTGTACAATTTGAAAAAGCTTTTAGCGGTATTTTATCCTTTAACAAAAAGAATAAAATTGATTTAATCGTTATGGGCTCTCATGGCACTTCAGGCATTGAAGAAATCATTATTGGCTCTAATACTGAAAAAGTGGTCCGACTCTCCGAAATTCCAGTTTTAGTTATAAAAAAAGATGTAGGTAAATTAAAATTTAAAAATTTCGTCTTTGCCTCTGATTTTTCAAAAGAAGCTAAAAAGCCTTTTAAAAAAATGATGGAGTTCGCGAAGATCTTTGATGCCAATTTGTTTTTAGTCATGATTTGCACTCCCAATAGTTTTAAGACCACTCTTGCTGCCGAAAAGGTGATGGGCGCTTTTATGGCTGAATTTGATCTTCCAAACTACTCCTCACATCTATTTAATGATGCAAATATTGAAAGTGGAATAATCAATTTTTCAAAAACAATAGATGCTGATTTAATTGGCCTTTGCACTCATGGCAGAACTGGTTTAGCGCATTTTTTTAACGGAAGCATCAGTGAGGACTTAGTAAACCACACCACCAGACCTGTTATCACTTTTAGAATTTAACTCCTTTTGGCTTTGCAAAAACAACTAACCAACTTCATTCTCTTATCTCGAAAATCCCAACAAACACTACTCAGAATTTTATCTATAAAAAAACCTCTCAGGAATTGAGAGGTTTTTTGTTGGTCTACAAGGACTCGAACCTTGAACGACTGCACCAAAAACAGTTGTGTTACCATTACACCATAGACCAGCATTGCTGCTAAGCGAGTGCAAATTTAAAATAATATTTAGTTTGCACAAATTTTTTTTGTCTTTTTATTAAAAAAATAACAACAAAAAATAAAATCAGCTGCAAAGCATCTCAAAAGAGCTTTACAATCAATTGATTATTGAATTTTATTACTTTTCCAGAAAATAGTGTTAATGCTACTAGGGTTAAATAAAAAAACATTTTCTTTGTAACTTACATTTAAACTAAATTTTAATACATGGACAAAGGAACATTCAACTTCAATAAATGGAACACAATTATTGGTTGGTTAACATTTGGAATCGCATTATTAACTTACACTTTAACTGTTGAGCCTACTATGAGTTTTTGGGATTGTGGCGAATACATTTCCACCGCAGCAAAACTTCAAGTTGGCCACCCTCCGGGAGCTCCTTTATACCAGATGATTGGCGCTTTTTTTGCCATGTTTGCATCAGATGATCAACACATTGCCTTAATGGTAAATATGATGTCTGTATTCTCGAGTGCCTTTACTATTTTATTCCTTTTTTGGTCTTCGTCCATACTTCTAAAAAAATTGATTTCCCGATTTTCAGAGACTAACAGAAACAATGAAATCGTTATACTAGGAAGTTCATTTGTTGGTGCTTTAGCCTTCACCTTTTCAGATAGCTTTTGGTACAATGCTGTCGAGGCTGAGGTTTACGCCATGGCATCCTTGTTTATTGCCCTATTGTTTTGGCTGGGTTTACGCTGGGAGCAAGACATGAATACTCCAAGAGGAAATAAGTGGTTATTGATTATTTCTCTTGTTGTAGGACTTTCCTTTGGGGTTCACTTTATGGCATTACTAACAATTCCCGCAATAGGTTTTCTTTATTTTTTTAAAAACTATAAGGTAGTAACAGTTAAAAGTTTCCTTATTGCAAATGTTGTAGTAATTGCTATTTTGTTGTTTATTTTCAAATTGCTACTTCCTATGACCATGGGATTCTTTGGTAAAACAGAAGTTTTTATGGTCAATAGTTTAGGACTGCCGTTTGACTCGGGTACTGTGTTTGTTACAATAGCTTTGATTGCTTTCTTTTACTTTGGATTGAAATACACCAAACAAAAAGGGTTTGTGTTCTACAACACCATAATTCTTTGCATCCTTTTTATTTTAATTGGTTTCTCGACATGGATGATGCTACCCATTCGAGCAAATGCAAATACTGTAATCAATGAAAACAAACCGTCTGATGCCCGCGAAGTTTTAGCCTATTACAATAGAGAACAATATGGCGTAAATGCATTGTTCTATGGTCCACAATACACAGAGAATTTTGCCGGATTAGATGCCAATAATCCTTATTTAGACAAAGCACCCAATTATGAAAGAGATTATAAAACAGGGAAATATGTTATTGTCAATAATTATAAAAATGCTTCCCAAAATTCAGATGATAATCACAAAACCATTCTGCCAAGAATGTGGAGCGATGGACATATTGAAAATTACATGAATTTTACCAATCCGCCTCAATTCAAATTAAATCCTAATTATCCTTACGAGGATGATTTAGCAAAATACGGTATTGATGCCAGTCAGCTTAGTGAAGAAGATTATAATAAAGCGATTGCTCAACTCAAAAATGAAACTCAAAAAATAATTTCTGAATTCAGACAAGCCTACGCACAAAAACAAATTGACAACGAAGGATATGTCACCTTCCTAAAAAGTTATGGCGACTATTTGATTGTTGAAAAACCAACAACTGCGGACAATCTAGGTTTTATGGTAGAGTATCAATTTGGATACATGTATTGGAGGTACTTGATGTGGAATTTTGTTGGCCGTCAAAATGATGTTCAGGGACGATACGATTATCTGGATGGCAACTGGCTCAGTGGTATAAAATTCATTGATGAATTGCATTTAGGAAGTCAGGACAACTTACCATCGGATGTATTGAACAATAAAGGTCGGAATGTATATTTCTTTTTGCCTTTTATTCTGGGCCTTATTGGACTTATGTATCATGCCAATAAGGATTTAAAAAGCTTTTATGTTTTGCTTGCCTTGTTCCTTTTTACGGGAATAGCCCTGAAAATTTATTTGAACGAAAGACCTTTTGAACCTCGAGAAAGGGATTATGCACTGGTAGGCTCCTTTTATGTATTTGCCATCTGGATAGGCTTTGGTGTTTACGCCTTGTATGAAAGTGTCAAAAAACATCTCGCTCCAAAAATAGCTGGCCCTCTCCTTATCGCATTAAGTTTAGTAGCAGCACCAATGCTTATGGCGTCACAAAACTGGGATGACCACGACCGTTCCGGCAAATATACCGCCTTGTCTATGGCAAAAGCGTATCTTACCTCGTGTGACCCTAATGCCATTTTATTCACCATTGGAGACAATGACACTTTCCCGCTTTGGTACGCACAGGAAATTGAAAAAATAAGAACCGATGTCAAAATTGTAAACACCAGTTTATTCATGACGGACTGGTATATCGATCAAATGAAAACCAAAACATACGAATCAGACCCGGTACCGGTTTCATTTACACACGAGGAATATGTAGGAGATAAATTAGACTATGTAGCCCATATTCCAAAAATTGAAAGTCGCTGGGATATAAAAGATTTTATCGATTTTATTAAAAATCCAAAATCAACGGTAGGAATGCAAAACGGACAAACCATCCATTTTTACCCAACCAATAAGATTCGGATTCCCGTTGACAAAAATACGGTCATACAAAATAAAGTAGTATCCCCTAAATACAATGACGCTATAGTGTCTTATATTGATATCGACATCAAAGGGAATGCTTTGTACAAAAACAGATTAATGATGCTTGACATTGTTGCTAATAACAACTGGAAAAGACCCATTTATTTTAGCGGTGGTGCTTATGATAGCGAGGACTACCTCTGGATGAAAGAATATCTTCAACTCGAAGGTATGGTGTACAAACTAGTTCCAATAAAAACTCCAATGTCCAAAGATGGAAGTCCACTTGAAATGGGACAAATAGACACTGACAGAATGTATGCAAAGGTCATGAAATGGGATTGGGGAAATAGTGATAGTCCTTCTATTTATCATGATCCAGAAACCAGAAAAAATAGCATTACCTACCGAAACAATCTGTCAAGATTGATGAATCAGTTAATCCTGGAAGGACAGAAAGAAAAAGCCAAAAAAATCATTGATTTAGCTATGGCAAAAATGCCTTTGGACAGCTTTGGCTATTATTCATTAGTAGAACCTTTTGCGGGAGGCTATTATAAAACTGGCGAAAAAATAAAAGCCGAACAATTATTGGACCGATTAGTCTTTAAGTACCAAGAAAACCTCAACTATTATGGCAATCTTAAATCTTCTGAACAAAGCAGTATTGCAATTCCAATCATAACTGATATTGAGCGCTACAGAAGCCTCTTGCAAGTCATGAAAGAAAATGGCGATCTCGCATTTTACAATAAGAACAAAATTGTCTTCAATACGTACATCAAAATGTTTGAACGTTTTGGACGCGACAAGGAGTAATATTAAAGATCCATTAAAAAAATAGTGACATTGAAAAATGTCGCTATTTTTTTTAATTTTAAAATGAAAAAAATGAAATTGTATTGGACAAAGACCCATTCGATTATAAAAAAAATATTCTCTAATTATAGTTGGGATGTCTCCAATACAGGAAATACTGTATACCTTACCTTTGATGACGGCCCCATTCCAGAAGTTACAGAATGGGTTTTGGTGGAATTAAAAAAATACGGAATCAAAGCCACTTTTTTCTGTATTGGAAATAATATCGAAAAAAATTCTGAAATATTCAAAAAGGTGATTCGGGAAGGCCACACCATAGGAAACCACACTTTCAACCACTTAAATGGCTGGCAAACAACTACTGAGACGTACATCAAAAACACGAAACAAGCTCAAGAAGCGATTGAAAACCACACCCATCCAGACGCTAAACTTTTTCGCCCTCCGTATGGAAAAATAAAAAAATCGCAATCAAAAAAACTACAAAGACTAGGGTACAAAATAATTATGTGGGATGTCCTAAGTGCTGATTTTGATGCCACAATATCTAAAGAAAAATGCCTGAATAATGTGTTGTCAAATGTAAGACCGGGGAGTATTATTGTTTTTCACGACAGTATAAAAGCGTTCAAGAACCTACAATACGTGTTGCCAAAAACACTAGCTTATTTAAAAGAAAATAATTTTAAGTGCAACCCTTTATAAAAATATTACAATTGTTCCTGAACGAGACTAATTATCGTATTGGCGTCAAGTTCTCCGGACTGTCTCCAGATCATCTGACCTTGTTTATAGATCATCAACGTAGGCAACCCTTTGATCCGCAAAGCATCCACTAATTCTTGATTTTTATCCACGTCAATTTTAATGACTTTCGCTTTATCGCCAAGAGCCGCCGCTACATCTCTGATCACAGGATGCATTAAAACGGAGGATTCATTCCACTCCGTATAAAAGTCAATTAATACCGGAATTTTAGTATTTATAAGTTCTCCAAATTTTGACATAAAACCAAAAATTTAATTTTTAAAATTCACTAAACAGAGATGTTAATTTTACAAATGTAGCATTTTAAACGAATTCTGCTACATTAGTGCCTTTTTTTAGTTCGATGACCGTTATTTCCGGCATGATTCCTACTCTGCCAGGAAAGGCATGAAAACCAAATCCCCTATTGACATAAACGTATCTTCCCAGGTTTTCATATAAGCCGGCCCATTGTTTGTATACGTATTGCGCCAAACTCCATTTGAAATAACCGGGAATTTCGATTCCAAATTGCATTCCGTGTGTGTGCCCGGAAAGCGTAAGGTGGTAGTGTTTATCATCGTGCTGCACCACGTGCTCCCAATGGGAAGGGTCATGGCTCATCAAAATCTTGAAATCTTCTTTCTTTAACTGCCCTGAAGCCTTATTCAAATCTCCGGCCTGCTTGAAATTATGTCCCCAGTTTTCGACACCTACTAATGCTATTTTGGCATCTCCTTTCTCGATAAACGTATGCTCATTCAGCAATAAATCAAACCCAATTTCTCCGTATAAATTTTTTATTGCCTTAAAATTATCTGCTTTTGCGGCTTCACTTGGCCAGGTTACATATTCTCCGTAATCATGATTCCCCAAAACGGAATATTTGCCATATTCATGTTTCTTAATTCGGTTGAATGTTTCTATCCAAGGATGCATCTCTTTGGCGTGCGTATTGACAATATCTCCAGTAAACAGAATCATATCTGAATTTTGCTCATTTACCAAGTCAATCGCATAATTAATTTTTTCCGGGTCATCAAAGCTTCCACTATGAACATCGGATATTTGAGTAATTTTAAAACCATCAAAAGCATCCGGTAAATCCGGAAAAAAAATACGCTGCCTGATCACTTTGTAATTGTATTTCCCAATCGTGACTCCATATATCAAGGATAAAAACGGAACCGCCGCTAACCCTAATCCTATTTGACTGATAAACTTTCTTCTGGAATAAAGGAAATCAGTACTCTTGTCATAATCCACGAAAAAATTTAAGGCTCCAGCACCTACTCTAAAAATGTCTTCCCCTATTAAAATTAAGGCTAAAATTAATTTTGGAACATAAACAATAAGCAACAATCCCATACTAAACATGAATTGCTGGGTTTGTCCTACGCTACGGTCAAATTGCATTAAAGAATACACGATATATATTAAAACTAATAGGCTTATACCCTGAATTGAAAACAATATTAGTTTTGATTTTATCAAAGTTTTTAAGATCTGAAAAGTATACAGCTCAATAATAAGTAGAATTGAACACAAGAATACGACACGGAAAATCATTTTTAATCAAATTTTACACAAAATAACAAATTAAGAAAATAGTATGCGTTTTTATTAATCTAAATTTAACTAAAATTACATTAAATCAACTTGAAACAGCTTAGCTGAAATAGAAAACTTAATTTTAAATAAAAAGCAAAACCGTTATCGTACAAATTATTCGTACTTTATTTAATAAACAAGTTTAACAAATATAAAATCGCTGCACCTAAGCCCCTGTTTCTCCTATTTTATTTTAAAAAACATAGTGAAATTGATTTGAAGAAATATTTTATGCCTTTATCTGACAAGTTTTGTACTTTTGAAAACTTTACAAAAATTACAATTCATGTCACAACAAAAACGTCTGTTTCTTCTTGATGCCTATGCCCTAATCTTCAGAGGCTATTATGCTTTTATAAAAAATCCACGGATCAATTCTAAAGGAATGGATACATCCGCCATTATGGGTTTTATGAATTCATTGATGGATGTTATAAAAAGAGAAAAACCAGATCATTTAGCCGTTGCTTTTGACAATGGTGGCAGCCAGTTGAGAAATGACATCTTCCCGGAATACAAAGCCCATCGTGATGCTACTCCGGAAGCCATAAAAATTGCTATTCCTTATATCCAAGATTTACTGAAAGCCATGCATATTCCTATAATAGAAGTCAAAGGCTATGAGGCTGATGACCTAATTGGGACCATTGCCAAACAAGCCGAAAAACAAAATTATAAAGTTTTTATGGTCACCCCGGATAAGGATTTTGCACAACTTGTTTCTGAAAACATATTTATGTACAAACCTGCCCGAATGGGTAATGGAATAGAGATCTGGGGAATCCCGGAGGTTTTGGCCAAATTTGAAATTGAACGTCCGGATCAGGTAATCGATTTCCTTGGAATGATGGGTGATGCGGCGGATAATATTCCAGGACTTCCTGGGGTTGGTGAAGTTACTGCAAAGAAGTTTCTTAAAGAATTTGGAACCATGGAAAATCTTTTGGCCAATACAGATAAGCTGAAAGGAAAAATGAAAGAGAACATTGAGGCAAACAAGGAAAAAGGATTATTATCTAAAACCTTAGCTACAATTTTACTGGATTGTCCCGTTATTTTTGATGAAACGGACTATGAATTATCCACTCCTGATGTCGAAAAAACAGACGCACTGTTCAACGAGTTAGAATTCCGCCGAATGGCAGAGCAGTTTGACGCTATATTCAAAAAAGGAGCGACTGCGACAGCCAATAACCCGGTTGATGAAACTAAATTATATAAAAAAACACAACCTAAAACTGAAGAACAGTTTGATCTTTTTGGAAGTGCCATTCAGGAAGATTCATCAGAAGAAACACGCCATCAATATTATAGTTCACTAGCAAATACAGAACATTCGTATCAGATAATCCAAGGGGATTTAGGGCTGAAATTGCTGTTGCAAAATTTACAAAAACAAGCTTCCGTATGTTTTGACACCGAAACAACTGGTCTAGATGCTTTGCATGCCAAATTAGTGGGGATTTCGTTTTCTTTCGAAAAAGGAAAAGGATTCTATGTTCCTTTTCCGGAAAATCAAGAGGAAGCACAAGTTTTAATCGAGAAATTCATTCCTTTTTTCGAAAATGAAAACATCGAGAAAATTGGTCAGAATTTAAAATACGATTTAAAGATACTCTCTAATTACAAGGTTACCGTAAAAGGAAAACTATTCGATACCATGATTGCACATTATCTAATCAATCCGGATATGCGTCATAATATGGATATTTTGGCAGAAACATATTTAAAATATTCCCCGCAATCTATTGAAACTTTAATTGGAAAAAAAGGGAAAAACCAGAAATCAATGCGCGACGTTGAACTGGAAGAAATCAAAGAATATGCGGTTGAAGACGCTGATGTAACTTTGCAACTCAAGGAAATATTCACTTTAGAATTAGACAAAACCGGCACCAAAAAACTTTTTGAGGAAATCGAAATTCCATTGGTACCTGTTTTGGCCGCTATGGAAAAAGAAGGAATCCGTGTCGATGTCGATTTCTTGAAATCCCTGTCGAAAACCTTGGATGATGATATAAAGATATTGGAAGCAAATATTTATGAAATTGCCGGTGAAAAATTCAATCTCGCTTCCCCAAAACAACTGGGCGATGTATTATTTGACAAATTGAAAATTGGAGGAGCCAAACAAAAGAAAACCAAAACCGGTCAATACGCAACTGGAGAGGAAATCTTAAGCTATTTAGCCGCTGAAAACCCAATTGTAAAAGACATTCTGGATTGGCGGCAATTGATAAAGCTGCAAAACACGTATGTTGATGCTTTACCCAACCAAGTTGACAAAATCACGAACCGCATACACACCGATTATATGCAAACTGTTGCGGCAACAGGACGATTGAGTTCGAATAATCCCAACTTACAAAACATCCCGATTCGAACCGAACGTGGCCGACAAATCCGGAAAGCATTTGTGGCACGAGATGAAAATTACACATTGGTTTCTGCAGATTATTCCCAAATAGAATTGCGAGTAATTGCTGCATTAAGCGGTGAAGAAAACATGATCAAAGCCTTTCAGAATCACGAAGACATTCACAAATCTACTGCTTCAAAAGTCTTTAATGTTCCGCTGGAAGAAGTGACTCGCGAGCAACGAAGTCAGGCCAAAACGGTCAATTTCGGAATTATATATGGTGTTTCGGCTTTTGGATTGAGCAATCAAACTAACTTATCTCGGAAAGAGAGCGCTGATTTGATTGAAGCGTATTACCAAACCTATCCAAGATTAAAGTCGTACATTCAGGAACAAATAGATTTTGCAAGAGAGAATGGCTATGTACAAACAATACTGGGTCGTCGTCGTTATTTGAAAGATATTAATTCTCAAAACGCCATTGTTCGAGGTGGCGCAGAACGAAATGCGGTAAACGCACCAATTCAAGGCAGTGCTGCTGATATCATCAAAATTGCAATGATTAACATTCACGGAAAACTAACATCCGAAAACTGGAAAAGTAAAATGTTGCTACAGGTTCATGATGAGCTTGTGTTTGATGTGCATAATGATGAACTCGAAAAAATCAAACCGATGATAAAATATGAAATGGAACATGCTTTCAAGTTAAATGTTCCGCTAGAAGTAGATCTTGGCACTGGCAAAGATTGGCTGGAAGCGCATTAATAACTGCTTGAAATACCCCAGAAAGATTGCATCTAATAGTACAATTAGCGCTTTATTGCGGCAGTATTTCACTGTTTCATTCCTGATAAAACGAACAAAAAACAATTTATGAAAATAGCAAGATGACAAGATTGTTTTTTTTAAAAGAAAGAGAGGAACAGTAGAAATCAAGAGCCAGCTCTAAAAAGCGAATTTAATTTTTTTTTAATTCGCTTATTAACAAGCCAGTTACCTTTTTTATAATTGCCATCTATTGATTGTCAATTATATAAATACTATCTTTGCGCAAATTAAGGAATATTATGAATAATAAGCAAGGCAACAATAAAGGAAGTGGTGCTAGAACAAATAGTTCAAGACCAAGTTCTAACAAGCCAAAACCTGCGATGCAAAAACGGGCACAAGGGCCAAAAAAAGTTAAAATAAATACTAAAGTTGTAGCTGTCGATACGGATAAAGTAGAAAAAAAACCAAATCAAGCTCCTAAAAGACCAAAGGTAAAAGACGAAATCCGTTTGAATAAATACATCGCTAATTCTGGGGCATGCTCGCGTCGTGATGCGGATATTTACATTCAATCCGGAACTGTAAAAGTAAATGGAATTCCCGTTATCGAAATGGGATATATGGTAAAACCGGGAGACGTAGTAAATTTTGATGGCACCACTTTGACACCGGAGAAAAAAGTATACATCTTATTGAACAAACCAAAAAACTTTACTACTGCGATGGACGAAGGTCAGGAATATCGTAATGTACTGGAACTAGTAAAAGGCTCTACAACAGCAAAAATTGGCGCTATTGGGAGAATGGACAAGAATACAACTGGTTTACTATTGTTTACGAATGATACGGATATGATTCGCAAATTTACTTTACCAAGTCAAAAATCATCTAAAATCTACCAAGTTTCATTAGATAAAAACTTGAAATTTGAGGATTTAGAAAAAATAAACAAAGGACTGACTCTTGATGGACACCGTGTTTTCGTTGAAGATGTAAGCTACATTGACGGAGAAGCGAAAAGTGAAATTGGATTACAGTTGAGATCCGCTAACGTGAAAGTGGTTCGTAATATTTTTGAACATTTCAGTTATGATGTGTTGCGTATTGACAGAGTTGCTTTTGCTGGTTTGACTAAAAAGAATTTGCCAAGAGGAAACTGGAGATTGCTTACTGAACAAGAGATTATCAATTTGAAGAACGTTTAATATTTCTTTGAAATTATAAAATTAAATCCCTTTTGCTTAGCAAAACGGGATTTTTTTAATTAAAAATGCAAATCAAAATTAGTATGATGCCCGAAAAATTACAATCTATAGCTTTTAAATGGTTTGAAACTTTCAACAATAAAGAATTAGAAAAACTATTGTCTTTGTATGATGACGATGCTGTGCATTTTAGTCCAAAACTAAAAATATTCAAACCCGAAAGCAACGGTTTTGTCACCGGCAAAGAAGCCTTGCGAGAATGGTGGAAAGATACTTTTGAACGTTTGCCTAGTTTGAATTACAATGTAAAATCGCTTACCGCAAATGGTGACCGCGTTTTTATGGAATACATACGAACGGTAGCCGGTGAAGAAGATTTACTGGTAGCAGAAGTATTAGATATCAGAGAAGGTAAAATAATTGCTTCCAGAGTGTATCACGGATAAGCCTTTTTTGAAGGACAATAAAAAACCCTACAACACATTATTTGTATTGTAGGGTTTTTGCTTTAGAACAAAATTATTTTATCCTTTTATCTTTTTAAATACTTCTTCTTTTTTGTCCAAACCACGTTTTCTCAACAGCGGTTCAATACTTGGCTCCGCACCGCGGAAACGTTTGTACAAAACCATCGGATCTTCTGTCCCTCCTTTTTCCAAAACATTCTCACGGAATAATTTGGCTTTTTCAGGATTGAACAAAGTAGTTGTTTTGAACGCTTCAAAAGCATCCGTATCTAAAACTCCTGACCATATATAACTGTAATATCCGGAAGAATATCCTCCAGAGAATATATGACTGAAATACGTACTTCGGTATCTTGGAATAATAGATGGAATCAAACCAATTTTTGTCATTGCTGCTTTTTCGAAAGCGTTTGCATCAACGGTAATGTCTTTGGTTTGAGAATGGTATTCTAAATCCAATAAAGAAGCTGCTAGATATTCTGTTGTAGTAAAACCTTGGTCAAAAGTCCCTGCTTTTTTTAATTTATTCACCAATGTTTCTGGAATCACTTCCCCAGTTTTATAATGCTTTGCATACATTTTTAAGACCTCTGGTTCAGCTGCCCAATTCTCCATAATTTGAGAAGGAAGTTCTACAAAATCTCTTGGAACACTTGTTCCTGCTAAACTTTTATAAGTCACATTAGACAGCATTCCGTGTAAAGAATGTCCAAACTCGTGAAAGAAAGTCGTAACCTCATCAAATGTCAAAAGTGCTGGGGCATTCGCTGATGGTTTAGTAAAATTACAAACAATAGAAACTACTGGAGCCACGCGTTTTCCGTCAACCGTTTTTTGAGTTCTGTACGAGGTCATCCATGCACCGCCTCGTTTGGATTCACGCGGATGAAAGTCCATGTATAAAACACCCAAATGGGTTCCGTCTTTCTCAGTCACTTCCCAACCTGTAACATCTTCATGGTATTTTGGAACATCCGTCAATACTTTAAACTGAAGCCCGTATAGCTTTTCGGTTACTTGAAAAACGCCTTTTCTAACATTTTCTAAACTGAAATACGGCTTTAATTCTTCTTCGTCTAAATCAAAACGTTCTTTTCTGATTTTCTCCGTGTAATACCTCCAGTCATACGGCTGTACGGCACCTTTAATTCCTTCTTTAGCCATCATTTTCTGAATATCGGCAGCTTCCGTTTTAGCAATTTCCAAAGCTGGTTTCCACAAATCATTCAATAGCTTATTCACATTTTCGGGAGTTTTAGCCATTGATTCTTCCAAGACATAATTGGAATGTGATTTATACCCTAATAATCGTGCTTTTTGCCCACGAAGATTTGCTAATGCTATTGCATTCTTTTTATTGTCAAATTCATTATCTTGATTACCTCTAGTCTGGTAGGCATTCCAAATTTGCTTGCGCAATTCTCGATTAGAACTGTATTGCAGAAATGGCATCACACTGGAATTAGAAAGGGTAAAAACCCATTTTCCTTCTTTGCCTTTTGCTTTGGCATCAACAGCTGCAGCATCAATTAATCCTTGTGGCAATCCAGACAAATCTTTTTTGGTATCAACAACCAACTCGTATGAATTAGTCTCCGCCAAAATATTCTGTCCATACTTTAAACTGGTCAGCGAAAGATCTCCGTTTATTTTACGCAATATTTCCTTGTCAGCATTTGATAAATTGGCTCCACTACGAACGAAATCTTTGTACGCATTATCCAGAATTTTAGCCTGTTCTAAATTCAGTCCCAAAGTTTCTTTTTTGTCCCAAAGCGTTTTTACTTTTGCGAATAATTTCTCGTTCAGGTAAATATTATCTCTGTGCGCGGAAAGATTTGGTGCCATTTCTTTGGCAATATTCTGAATCTCTTTATTGGTATTCGCCGAATTCAGATTAGAAAAAACCGTATTCACATTCGATAATAATTCCCCTGCATTTTCCATGGCAAGAATCGTATTCTCAAAAGTAGCGGGTTGCGTATTATTTGCAACAGCATTAACCTCCGCTTGATGGGCACTAATTCCCTCTAAAATCGCGGGCTTAAAATGTTCGTTTTTAATTTTATCGAAAGGCGGCACATTAAACGGCGTGTCGTAAGCCTGAAAAAATGGATTCATACTAGTGTTTTCTTGTTTTTCTTGTGCTTCAATTGTTAGCATATTTCCGATAACTAACAAAATAAAAAAGGATTTTTTTCTCATTTAGGTGTGATTAATTAAAAAAGTAAATTTAGCAGAAATCTACTAAAAACAAACTGTACGATGGCGCGTTAACTAAATTTTATGACAAATAAAGATATTTTTACAAACGAAAAACTATCCTTACATTTGAATTTGAAAAAAAAACAATAAATTAGCTCAATCTATTACCAAATATAATTATGAAAAAAATAACCACTCTTTTACTTTCCGTAACCACTTCATTATTGCTACTTAATTGTAAATCGGAAGAAAAAAAACAAGACTTTAGCAGTCTGACAGAAAATTATTTTGACGACAAAAATGCCATGAATCCTCTGGATGCGACCCAAAGTGGTCAAAACCAATACAACGACCAACTGCAGTTTGAAATGACGGACAGTTTTAGAAAATCACAAGAAGCTTTCTTTGACAAATACCAAACTGCCTTAAAAGGATTTGATATTGAAGACTTATCCGAAGAGGAAAAAAACAGTTACGAAATCATCAAATGGGAAGTTGAAATCGGGAAAGATTTATTAAAACAACCGACAAATTTGCTGCCGGTACATCAATTTTGGGGAACACATCTAACCATGGGACAATTTGCGGGAGGAACCGGTGCACAACCATTTAAGACAGAACAAGATTATACCAATTTCCTAAAAAGAATGGACAAATATGCTGTCTGGATCGATTCAGCAATGGTGTATATGAAAAAAGGAATGGCAAAAGGGGTTGTTTTACCAAAATCATTAACGGTAAAACTGATTCCACAATTTGCAGAAATGGCTACACCTAAAATCGAAGACAATTTGTTTTATTCTTCTATAATACTCCTGCCTACTACTTTTCCTGACAGAATCAAAAACGAGTTAACCGCAAAATATACCGCAACCATCAACAACAAATTGATTCCGCAATACAAGAAAATGGCCGATTTCCTGAATAAAGAATATCTTCCTGCTTCCAGAGCTACCAGCGGAATAGGAAGTTTGCCTTTTGGAAAAGAGCTATATGCCACGTATGTAAAACAATGGACCACTACTGATATGACTCCCGAACAAATTCACGAACTGGGATTAAAAGAAGTCGCACGATTGAACTCCGAAATGGAAAAGGTAAAAACGCAAGTAGGTTTCAAGGGCACTTTATTAGAATTCTTTGAAGTGGTTAGAAACAAAAAAGAATTAAAACCATTTACAAAACCAGAAGAGGTTATAGCCAATTTTCAAAGCATTTATACCCGAATCAAACCGAATGTAGATAAATTATTCGCACTCCAACCCAAGACGAAGTTTGAAATCAGAAGAACAGAAGCCTTTAGAGAAAAAACGGCTAGCGCCGAGTACAATCAAGGAACTGCTGATGGTTCGCGCCCAGGCATTTTCTATGTTCCGATACCTGATGTAGCGAATTATAATATGTACGGCGATGAAGATTTGTTTTTGCATGAAGCCGTTCCTGGACACCATTTCCAAATATCCTTGCAGCAGGAAAACGAAAATCTTCCTGACTTCAGAAAATTCAATTGGTTTGGCGCTTATGGTGAGGGTTGGGCTTTGTACACGGAAAGCTTAGGAAAAGAACTGGGATTGTATCAAGATCCATATCAATACTTTGGAATGCTGGGCAATGAAATGCACCGCGCAGTGCGATTAGTAGTTGACACTGGACTGCACTCCAAAGACTGGACTAGAGCGCAAGCCATCCAATATTCATTAGCAAATGAGGCCGAAAGTGAAGCTAGTATTATTCCAGAAATAGAGCGGTATATGGCCATCCCTGGACAGGCTTTATCCTATAAAATTGGTCAGTTGAAGATTCTAGAATTACGTAAAAAAGCCGAAACAAAAATGGGTGCTAAATTCGATATTAAAAAATTCCATGAAAAAGTATTGGAATCCGGTGTAATGCCTTTAGCGATATTAGAAAATAAAATTAATGCTTGGATACCTAAATCTAACTAAAATGAAAAAAATAACCGTTAACGTCTTATTCCTGTTCTGCATTGTTTTAAATAGCTATTCTCAAGCATACTTCAATTAACAACCAAAACTAACCTGACAAAACTGCTTCTCAATCAATCTTTAGGCACAAAAAAAGTTATTCTGTTTTATGGATGTAGCTTTTTTTGGCTTTTTTGCCTGCCGTCGTTTGTGGGCACAGAATACAATTCTGCGCTAACGATTGTGGGTATCTGAGCGAACGGGGAACGGGGTTCAACTAATTGAAGTATTTGATTATGGGCACGAGCGGGACGCTCGCGCTAGCTGGCGATTGCTTGAATTTCGTCAGTCGTCATCAGGCTCGCTTTTGGAGGTACTACAATTCCATCAGCTGGCATGCAATAGGCACAACGCAAATTGCATTTCTCAATCAGAGAAATACGCAAATAGTTGTGTTTACGTTCAAAATCATTCGATAAAACAGCGTTATTTGGCGTCATGATTATTGCCTTTTAAAACATGAAAAACATGCAGCACATGAGGAAATATCGCATCCATAGATTCCTTTGCGCCATTGGTTGAACCTGGCAAAGCCAATACCAACGAATTCCCTAAAGTTCCCGCGACTGTTCTGGAAAGCATGGAATACGGCATGCGTTGTTGTCCATAATTGCGAATGGCCTCCTCAATTCCCGGAATTCGGGTTTCTAATAAAGGTTCCAGTGCTTGCGGGGTAACATCTCTTGGCGAAAGCCCGGTACCTCCTGTAAAAATGATCAATTGATTTTCTTTGGCAAAAGCTTTAGTCCGCTCCTGAATCACATCAATTTCATCCGGTATGATTTCGTAATGCGTCGTTTCTACTCCGTTAATTCCCAGTTTTTCAACGATTATTTTTCCGGAACGATCTTGCTTATCTCCCGAAAAAATAGAATCGGAACAAACGAAAACCGCCGCTTTGATGGCTGATGGAAATCTGTTTTTGAAAGAAGATTTTCCGCCCTCCTTACTAATTAATTTGATGGTTGAAATCTCGATATTTTTATCAATTGGTTTCAGCATGTCATACATTGTAAGCGCCACAATCGAAGCACCGTGCATCGCCTCTACCTCAACTCCGGTTTTGTAAACCGTTTTCACGTTGAAAATAATATCAATGCGTAATTCGTTAATTTCATATTCCACCGATGTAAATTCAATTGGAATAGGATGGCAATCCGGAATGGATAAATGCGTGTTTTTCACGGCAAACAAACCAGCCGTTTTAGCCATTTCCAGCACGTTTCCTTTGGGAACCAGATTATTTATAACGGCGTCAATTGTGGCTTGAAGACTCACAATTACTGTGGCCTTTGCGGTTGCTGTACGAAGCGTACTTATTTTATGTGTGATATCAACCATTTTTTTTTAAATGTTTAAAGTTTCAGGTTAAATCTGATAACGACTAATTATAGGAACTACGAGCTACTTTTTAATTATTTTTGTACTTTAAAATGTTTAAGACAATCATTAAAGACAATCGCTATCGACAACGGACTTTATGACTTTAGCCTTTAAGACCTTCGACTCGGTTACTTTATGATATTTATACTACAACCTATTTCTATTCTCCGTAAAAGTACTGTTTTCAGCTACTTCTTTATCAGAAACAGGTATATCTTCTACTTTCTTCTCTTGAAAATAAGCCGTTAGTTTTGAAGCATTTCGCACTACTTCTCCAATGACAATAATTGCAGGTGATGAAAGTTGGTGTTCGTGAACCAATTTCACAATAGAATTGATGGTTCCCACCACTTTTTTCTCCGAGTCTTTTGT
This sequence comes from Flavobacterium sp. RSP49, assembly GCF_003968735.1. Classification (NCBI taxonomy): domain Bacteria; kingdom Pseudomonadati; phylum Bacteroidota; class Flavobacteriia; order Flavobacteriales; family Flavobacteriaceae; genus Flavobacterium; species Flavobacterium sp. RSP49. Next base: position 22,771 of record NZ_RYDN01000011.1, read on the forward strand.
TCCGTTCTGAATGATGGCAACCGGTAAATCATCGGTTCTGTTGTTTTGATAAATCAAAATAATTTCGTCTAATTTATTCATTCCCATCAAAATAACCACCGTTGCGGCGGATTGCGATGCCAAAGCTACATCTTTAGATAATTTATGATTCGAAGTAGTTCCGGTGATTACCCAGAAACTTTCGGCAATTTTTCGCTGTGTCAAACTGATTCCGTTAGACGCCGGGACACCTAAAGCCGATGAAATTCCGGGAACAATTGCGGTTTCCAAATCAAATTTTTCAGCATATTCAATCTCTTCGCTTCCTCTTCCAAAAACAAATGGATCGCCGCCTTTCAACCGGACGACATGACCAAACCGTTTTGCCATCGATACAATCAACTCATTAATTTGATCTTGACTGTAGGCGTGACAACCAAAACGTTTTCCTACAAAAATAATTTCGGCATTCGACGCATATTGCAACAATTCTTCATTTACAAGGGCATCATACAAAACAACAGCGGCACTTTCTAATACTTTGATCGCTTTCAAAGTAATTAACTCTACATCTCCGGGACCTGCCCCTACGATTGTCAATTTTGGTGTATTGGAATTTTTCATTTTAACTGGGATAAATTGGTATTCAATTCGTTCAACTCGGCAACAGCATTTATATTTTTAAACACCTGTCGTTTTTCATTCGGAATTGGAATCAATTGGTGTTGTACCGATGCAATTGAGCGTGTCATTTTCAAATCATTTTCATCAATTGCCTTTTTTAAAACTGGCAGTATTCGTTTCGAATTGATTCCGATCAAAGGATGCATCCGATTTGCCTCTTCAAAAGCAGTTTTTTATTTATGACAAATAAATTATATTTATACAAAAAGACAAAAATTATATTAAAATCCTAGTCGTTTTATCGTTTTAGTTAAAAAATAAAAATAATTCAAGATACAGTCAATATGTGATTATTAAGCAAAAAACCTATTATATCATCGTTTATTAAGATAATTAACTGCATATAAAACAGAATAATATAAAAATATATCTTATTTTTTACATAATTCGTTTTTTGTATAATTGCTAATTTACTATATTTTTGTAAAATTTATATACACTCGAACCTTTTCCTATTGAATATACCCAGAATACAACCACACACAAACAGCTTAAGCACCGTCAGCAATACAAAAAACAGAAAGAAGCTAATAAATTCTATCTGAAAAGTATTTATAAAACAACCACTGCATTTCCCTTATTTCTCTTTTTTTAATACAACAAGAACATTCCTAATGTAAAAGATCATATTGATTTTAAAACAAGTTGAGAATCGTGCTGTTCCGGCTAAACCAATTGCGGTTAAATTCCTAAAAAAAAAAAATACAAGTAAAAATTAATTTTAATGATTGATTTTAGTGCTTTAACTGAAGATACTTCATCAAAACACCAATCCTTTTTCGTTCCTGTCAGACTTATATAAACCACAAGCGGACTTATCCATTCCTGTACATTAAAAGTCTTTAATTTATATAAAACTATAGCATTTAACTTAAATATATACCATATGTTTTTATACCAAATATAAAATTGGACTTTAGCATTGTTGCAAGAATATTTTTTAACACCTTAAATTCTAATTTATTATGAAAAAAACGTATTTGATAGCTTTCCTACTGCTCCTCTTTTTAAAAGGTTTTTCACAAGGTTCTCCGGATTATGGAGCTGGGATGAAATTTGATTTAAATGACGAAGGAACAAAATATCTAAGGGTGATTTCCTGGGCTCAAATTTGGTCCCAATACAATTCGGATCGCCCTTTAGATGCCAATGGAAACCAACAAGGCGATATCGATTTTAGCGTTAGGAGATCCAGAGTATTATTGTTAGCACAAATTAATAAAGACTTTCTGATAGTCACCCATGTTGGATTGAATAGTTTAAATGCTAATTCAATGACTCCAACCGGACTTGGTGATGGCTCACAATTTTTTCTTCATGATGCATGGGCACAATACAGTTTGGGCGCAAATAATGCCGTGGGCGCAGGGTTGCATTATTGGAACGGAATCTCCAGAATGAACAACCAAGGAACTTTAAACTTAATGACCTTAGACAATACGCGTCAAGGCTGGGCTACGCTGGGTTTATCGGATCAATTTGCCAGACATATTGGGGTTTATGCAAAAGGAACCGTTGGAAAGTTACAGTATCGCGTTTCTGTGAATGAAGCCTCAAATAATAATTTAGAACAATTAGTTGTGCCTACTAATGGCGGAGCCGCTACCTATACAGGCAGAAGGTTATTGGGTTCAAAAGCTGCGGGAAAAACCTTTGCCGGTTATTTTGAATACAGCCTTTTTGATACCGAAAGCAATGTTTTGCCCTATAAAGTAGGATCCTATTTAGGAACACAAAAAGTATTTAATATTGGAGCCGGATTTTTTTCCCATCCTAATGGTGCAGTCGTAGCGGATGCTTCGGGAAATATAAGTGGTAAAAATGTAAACATTTTTGCTCTGGATGCTTTTTACGATGTCCCAGTTGGCACTAAAGGAGGAGCCATAACCGCTTATGGTATGTTTCAAAAAACAGATTATGGCAAAAATTTTAGATTAGGAACTACTTATGAAACTGGCTCTCTAGTTCACGGTCATATAGGGTATGTTATTCCGGGAGAATCTAAAAACCGTATCCAGCCGTATGTATCTTATGACAATCGTCAAATTGATGTTTTAGATGATTCTGCAAATCAATTTGGAATTGGCGCCAATGCTTATTTCAGTGGCCATAATTCAAAATTAACGTTAGAATTTCAATCTCTGAAATATGCTACGTTCAACACCATCAATACAATTACATTACAAGCCATGATCTATTTATAAATTAATCTATTAAAAAAACAGTATGACAACACAAGAAAACGCAAGCGCCTATTGGAAGGAAAATGTACGATACCTCTTTATTTTACTAGCGATCTGGTTTATCGCTTCTTTTGGAGCAGGAATACTATTTGCAGAACAATTAAACACCATAAAACTGGGTGGATTCCCACTAGGATTTTGGTTTGCACAGCAAGGTTCCATTTATGTTTTTGTCGTTCTAATTTTTGTCTATGTTCATTTGATGAATAAATTAGACAAGAAATATGGTTATGACGAATAGGTTTTTCAGTTTAATTATTTAATCTTAAAATTACTAAATATGAATGTACAAATTTGGACCTACATCATAGTAGGTATATCATTTGCGCTTTACATTGGCATAGCCATTTGGAGCAGAGCAGGCTCTACTAAAGAATTTTACATTGCAGGAGGAGGGGTTTCCCCTTTGGCTAACGGAATGGCCACTGCGGCTGACTGGATGAGTGCCGCCTCTTTTATATCCATGGCCGGAATTATTTCTTTTTCAGGATATGACGGCGCCGTTTACCTGATGGGGTGGACGGGTGGCTATGTGCTATTGGCATTATTACTGGCTCCTTATCTGAGAAAATTCGGGAAATTTACAGTCCCTGATTTTATCGGGGAACGCTATTATTCGAATACCGCCCGGACGGTAGCCGTAATTTGTGCTTTAATCGTGTCTTTTACTTATGTAGCCGGACAAATGAGAGGCGTTGGAGTAGTTTTCTCCCGATTTCTCGAAGTTGAAATTGACACTGGCGTTATAATTGGAATGGTAATCGTTTTATTTTACGCTGTTTTGGGTGGGATGAAAGGAATTACGTATACTCAAGTTGCGCAATATTGCGTTTTGATCTTTGCTTTCATGGTGCCTGCTATTTTCATATCGATTCAAATGACAGGAAATGCAATTCCGCAACTAGGAATGGGAGGAACTATTAATGACGGATCAGGCACTTATTTACTGGACAAATTAAACGGCCTCTCTACTGAATTGGGTTTTGCGGAATACACCAGCGGAACGAAATCAGTGATTGATATTTTTGCAATCACACTAGCATTAATGGCTGGAACAGCAGGTTTGCCGCATGTTATTGTGCGTTTCTTTACTGTAAAAAATGTAAAGGATGCCAGAAAATCAGCAGGTCTAGCCTTGCTACTCATTGCAATATTGTATACCACCGCACCAGCAATTTCTGTTTTTGCTAAAACTAATTTATTAGAAACCGTAAACAATAAAGAATATGCCAGTATGCCGGAATGGTTTAGCAATTGGGAAAAAACAGGTTTATTAATATTTGATGATAAAAATGGAGATGGAGTAATTCAGTACTATAATGATCAATCAAAAGATCTTGTTTTTCTGGCCTCTGCCGACGCAAAAGGCTTAAAGGGAAGTGAGCTAAAAATTGATAATGACATTATGGTATTAGCAAATCCGGAAATTGCCAATTTACCGGATTGGGTTATTGCTCTGGTTGCGGCGGGTGCTTTGGCCGCAGCCTTATCCACGGCTGCAGGTTTATTATTGGTTATTTCATCCTCGATTTCACATGATTTGATCAAGAAAATGATCAACCCTAACATCTCAGAAAAAGCCGAATTATGGGCAGCCAGGGGAGCTGCAACCGTAGCAGTAGTTATTGCAGGTTATTTTGGAATACATCCACCCGGATTCGTCGCAGCCGTCGTTGCATTAGCCTTTGGCTTAGCTGCAGCCTCTTTTTTTCCAGCTATTATTCTGGGTATTTTTCACAAAAAAATGAACAAAGAGGGCGCTATTGGAGGAATGATAGTAGGAATGCTTTTGATGCTTTTTTATATGCTGAAATTCAAATTTGGAATTTTCGATGGCGGACAAGACGCTGTTTCCGGATTAAAAGACGGCTGGTGGTTTGGCATTTCTCCAGAAGGTTTTGGTACAATCGCTATGTTAGCCAATTTCATTGTTGCTTTTATTATCAATAGTTTTACACCGGAGCCACCCTTGGAAGTTCAGGAAATTGTAGAAAACATCCGAATTCCTTCAGGTGTTGGTGAAGCCTCCTCACATTAAAACCAATTTTAACACCAATAAAAAGCGCTTTTCTTCGGATAGAATAGCGCTTTTTATTTACTACCAAAGATATTTTTGTCTAAAAAAAATTGCTACAAAGAGGCAAACCCTATTTAATTTTTAACACCCAATAAACTTCTACTTTCTAAAAACTGCTTTACATAAAACTGCAATTATCTACTTATAATTAAAGCGTTCACCAATAAAAATAAATAGTGTGTAAAATAAATCTATTTTTTTAACACAATTCATTTTTAAATTGTTGCTAAATTACTATATTTATGCAAAATTTATATATATGGAGATTTTAAGCTGTCCTAAATGCCAAAACAATCAGATAATAAAAAGTGGCATAATCAACAGTAAACAAAGGTACTTATGCAAAAAATGCAAGTATTTTTTTACGGTAAATAAAATAGGGAAAAAGATTGATGATTACTATGTTACCAAGGCTTTACAGCTGTATCTGGAAGGACTCAGTTTTCGAGAAATAGAGCGTATTCTGGGCGTTTCACATGTTACGATCAGCAATTGGGTAAAGTCTTTTAACATCAAAAAACCTTCGCATGCAAATTACCACCCTACTTATAAGATTTTTAGTCACTTAGAACTGGTGGAATATCTCAAAAATAAACAATTGTTATCCGGAGCAGGCATGATCATTACTGAATTAGGAGACAAGTTTATGCTCATAAAATGGGAACGATTCAAGGACTAACTATATCTCTTTACATAAAAATATATCAAAATTTTTTTCTAGAATTAAATAACTCAATTTGGCACTTTATTAACCAACCATTTAATAACCAAAATTTTATTTATGAAAAAAATATTTTTTATCGCGGCACTATTATTATTGTCGCTAAAAAGTTTTTCACAAGGCTCTACTGACTATGGCGCTGGATTGAAATTTAACCTGAACGAAGACGGTTCCAAATTCATGCGTGTAATTGCATGGAACCAGATCTGGATGCGTTCCTCTGCGATGAATCCAGGAACAATGATTGGTGGCGAAGCAACTTCAACCGCAACCGACATTGGTAATCGACGTCTGCGTTTTCTAGCTTATGCTCAAGTATCCAAAAGATACATGATCTTAACCCATTTTGGAATCAACAACCAAACTTTTATTAACGGTGGCGCAGCAGGATCCTCAGGTACTGGTGGCTACGGTGCCGGAAAAAAACCTGGCTTATTCTTTCATGACGCATGGAATGAATATGCAGTTGTATTACCAGAAAAAGATAAGAAATTTAGTTTTACCCTCGGAGCTGGATTGCACTACTACATGGGATTGTCTAGACTTACGATGGCTTCAACGCTAAACTTCTTAACCATAGACGCCCCTATTTTTAACTGGCCTTTAATAGAGAACTCCGATCAGTTTGCCAGACAAGTAGGTTTATTCGCTAAAGGAAAATACGGTAAGTTAGAATATAGAATGAGTTATAATAAACCGTATGCTACAAATTTAGTTCCTACTAATGTAACAGTGGCCGATAATGCAGTAGCGGTTGACAATAGCGGAAATACAAAATGGTCTAAAGCGGGTTATTTTGAGTATCAATTTTTAGATCAAGAAGCCAATGTATTGCCTTTTAAAGTAGGTAGCTATTTAGGAACTAAAAAAGTATTCAACATTGGTGCTGGTTTTTACACTGCACCTGATGCCACAAAAACTTCTGTAAACAGCACGATCAACAAACATGACATCAAACTTTTCTCTGCCGATGTTTTTCTTGATATGCCTATTGGAAAAAAAGAAAACAAAATGGCCGTTACAGCGTACAGTGTACTATATGATTATGATTTTGGTCCTAATTATTTGCGTAATGTTGGGATTATGAATATTGGCTCAGTAGATCCAAATTTCACAGGGAGTAGAGCTATAGCGGGAGCTGGAAATGCACAGCCAACGATGGGATCTGGAAATATTTGGTACACACAAGCAGGTGTTTTATTGCCATGTAAAGAAGCAAAACCTAAAATTCGTATCCAGCCTTTCGGTGCTGTTACCTATAAAAACTTTGATGCTTTGGAACAATCAAGCACACAGTTTGATGTAGGATCTAACTTTTTCATAGATGGACACCATGCCAAAATAACGGCGCAATATTCAACTAGACCCGTATACACCTCTCTAACAAACCGCTCAGGATCATTAGGAGACTTCATAGTACAACTTCAAATTTATCTATAATCAATTTTAAAAATAACAATACATGAAAGAAAAATCAACAAAAGGAATTTGGAAAGTTATTTCCGCATCCTCAATGGGTACCATGATCGAATGGTATGACTTTTACATCTTTGGAAGTTTAGCAGTTGTAATTTCAACTAAATTTTTCCCTTCGGATAATCCAACAGCTGCTTTCCTGTCAACTTTGGCAACATTTGCAGCAGGGTTTGTAGTTAGACCATTTGGAGCCCTTTTCTTTGGAAGATTAGGAGATTTAATTGGGCGGAAATACACCTTCATGGTTACTTTACTTTTAATGGGTGGTGCTACCTTCTTGATAGGTTGTATTCCGAGTTATGAAACCATTGGATTTATGGCTCCTTTATTAGTATTAATTCTTCGTTTATTACAAGGCCTTGCTTTGGGTGGTGAATATGGCGGAGCCGCGACATACGTAGCAGAGCATGCCCCTGTAGGACAAAGAGGCTACTGGACTTCGTGGATTCAAACTACGGCAACAGTGGGTTTATTCATCTCTTTGATGGTAATTTTAGCCACCCGAAATATCCTTACGCCAGAGCAATTTGACGAATGGGGATGGAGAGTTCCGTTCTGGGTATCTATCATCATGGTTGGCGTTTCTTATTTAATTAGAAAAAATATGGATGAATCTCCTGTTTTTGCTAAAGCAAAAGCGGAAGGAAAAACTAGTACCAATCCATTGAAAGAAAGTTTTGGAAATCGTTACAATTTGAAATTTGTCTTATTAGCTTTATTTGGAGCTACTATGGGCCAAGGGGTCGTTTGGTACACTGGTCAATTCTATGCCATGAATTTCATGAAAACTGTAATGGCTATTGATTCGTCACAAGTTGACACTTTACTGGGAATTGCATTAATGCTTGGTACTCCATTTTTCATCCTTTTTGGTTGGTTAAGTGATAAAGTAGGCCGAAAATACATCATGATGGGCGGGATGTTGTTAGCCATCATATTATACAGACCTATTTACAAAAGCATGTACGAAACTACCTCGATAGCCAATAAAACGGAAATGGTAGAAAAAACAACACTACTCGCGGAGCTGAAAGAGAACAAGAAGCAAACCATGGACTCAATTTACACCACCAGTAAAGAGTATGCGGATGGAACTACTTTTCAAGAAATAAAAACCGTACATTTAGAAAACGGAATGGCGATGGTTGTAGATGGCAAACCAAAAGTAGACACCAAAACAACAATCAAAATTACAACTGCTGACGAATGGTCGTTAATATTTCTAGTCTTCGTTCAGGTCATATTTGTTACAATGGTATATGGTCCAATTGCGGCTTTCCTTGTAGAGATGTTCCCTGTAAAAATTAGATATACGTCTATGTCGTTGCCATACCACGTAGGAAATGGAATTTTTGGAGGACTGCTTCCTGCCATTTCAACCTATTTTGTTATAAATGCAAAAGAAGGCGGGAATCCGGAATTTTACCTCGAAGGACTTTGGTATCCAATTGTTATTGCTGCTGTCAGCTTTGTAATTGGAATGGTTTACATTAAAAATAAAGACAAAAACGCTCACATTTAAAAAACACAGCTATGAATCAAATAAAAAGAATTTTAGGATTAGTTTGGATTGCATTAGCAGCTGCTGCAGCCTATTTTTGCATCTTCACTTTCGGATTGCCCAAATTTATGTCTGGTAAACAAGAGGATTTAGTATTCGGGATTATCATCCTATTCATACTCACCCCACTAATTGTTTTAGGATTGGGTGCCTTTGGGTACTTCTCATTAATGGGAGATTACGATGAAAAAAACGATTAATTAAATGCATTCCTTAAAAACAATCTCTGCATTTTTTTGCAGAGATTGTTTATTTTTTTACAATGAAAAAAAGACATGAACAAAAGCTGGTTATCCTCTCAGTGTTAATCTTATTAGCATTGAACATTCCGCTTTTGCTATTATTTGACAGTTCTAAGCCTATTTTTGGTTTACCCCTAATTTATCTCTACATTTTTTCTGCATGGCTATTTTCAATTGCTATAACCTACTTAATCATAAAAAGATATTATGAATAGTGTAGGTATTTTGTTGATTTTAGCGCTCTATGTCTCTATTTTGTTTTACATAGCGCATTGGTCTGAAAAAAGAAGACATTCTAAATGGACAAACAATCCGTATGTCTATTCTTTTTCATTGGCAGTATATTGTACTGCTTGGACCTATTATGGCAGTATAGGAGTCGCAGCAGAAACAGGACTAGCCTATTTACCTATTTATTTAGGCCCTATTATTATTATACCAACGTGGATGATCATCCTAAAGAGAATTATCCGAATTTCGAGAGTGAATAAAATCTCCAGTATAGCAGATTTTATTTCTTTACGATACGGAAACAGTAGATTTCTTGGAGCATTAGTCACCATGGTGTGTGTTTTTGGGATACTTCCTTATATTTCATTACAACTAAAATCAATTTCAGATACCTTTCATATTGTCAGCAAAACACAATCAAGCGACAACATCTTTACGGATACAACTACATATGTGTGTCTTGCTTTGGCATTATTTGCCTCTTATTATGGAACACGCTACGTGGATGCTTCTGAAAAAAGACGTGGTATTGTAACTGCCGTAGCCATGGAATCAATCCTAAAATTAGTTTTCTTTTTAATGATTGGCATTTACGTAACCTTCTTTGTTTTTGACGGATTTGATGATATTTATCAAAAAGCGAGTGTCCTTGAAAATTTTGACAAAAAAAATACCATTGGCGGAATCACGAATGGAATCAACTGGTTTTTCCTTTGTGTGTTGTCTATGTTTGCCATTTTTTTATTGCCAAGACAGTTTCACACCGCCATCGTAGAGAACAATAAAGAAAGTCACATTCGAACAGCCATTTGGCTTTTTCCACTGTATTTGTTACTTTTTAATCTTTTTGTATTCCCAATTGCCTGGGGAGGAAACATCTTATTTGAGGGACAAGGACTCAATTCCGATACCTATTCATTGTTGATTCCGCAATATTTCAACAACAACACCGTAATGATTTTAGTATTTCTAGGGGGATTTTCGGCAGCGATCTCAATGATAATCGTTTCATCAATTGCGCTCGCCACTATGCTTAGTAACAATCTATTAATCCCTTATGGCTTTATAGGTTCGCTCGAGAATGATTCACAGAAAAAAAACAACAAACGCATCTTGATTAGTCGCAAAATAGGTATTTTTTCCCTCATTATCGTGGCGTATGCTATCTATCGAATTTTTATTCTGGACTACTCTTTGGTTTCTATAGGACTTGTCGCCTTTGTAGTAATCGCGCAATTGGCTCCTTCTTTTTTTGGTGCCATATTCTGGAAAAGAGGATCAAAAAATGGTGCCATAACAGGGATTTTACTTGGATTTACAACCTGTTTTTATACCCTTCTAGTTCCTTACGCCATTGGGATAACCGAATCAACAAGCTTATTCATTCAAGAAGGCCCCTGGGGAATTGAACTTCTAAAACCATTTCAGCTTTTCGGACTGGATTATTTAGAACCTATACCACATGCCGTTTTTTGGAGTTTATTAATCAATTTGATGAGTTATCTGGCCATTTCCGTTAGTTTTAAAGGGAATTATAGGGAACGCAATTATGCCGAAATGTTTGTAGACATCGACAAATACATTACCAATCATGAAAATGCTTTTATTTGGAAAGGAACGGCCTATATCTCCGACATTCAAAAAGTATTGCAGCGATTTCTAGGGGAAGAAAGAACAAAACGTGCACTGACCATTTTCAATTTGAAATACAACATAGACAAAGACATCACCACCGCCGATGCCCGATTTATAAAATTTGCTGAGAATTTATTGACGGGACACATTGGTACGGCTTCCGCCAAAATATTAATATCAAGCGTGGTCAAAGAAGACAAAATCAGTCTGCCAGAAGTGTTGCGAATTTTAGAAGAATCCAAAGAAAACATCATCATCAACAAAAAGCTGACAGACACCTCAAATGAATTAAAAAAAATATCCGAACAACTCAAAAATGCCAATTTGGAATTAATAAACAAAGACATTCAAAAAGACGAATTTCTTGACACTGTTACCCACGAATTGAGAACGCCAATAACCGCAATTCGTGCGGCAAGCGAAATCCTTCATGATGATGATGACATTCCGGAGGAGTTGAGAAAACAGTTTTTGCAAAATATCATTTCTGAGTCCGATCGTTTGAATCGTTTAATTGATAAAATTCTAGATTTAGAAAAATTTGAAACCGGAAAACAAAAAATTTACCTCTCTAAAAACAACATTTCAAAAACAATCAAAAAAACATTGAATTCCCTCCAGCAACTCCTAAAAAACAAAAACATAAATGTTGAATTTCAGGAGGAATCAAGAGAGATCAAAGCCTTTTATGACGAGGAACGAATCATTCAGGTGATTCACAATTTAGTATCCAATGCGATAAAATTCTGCGCTGAGACAAATGGGAAAATAGTGATTTCCATTCATGAAAACAAAGACAATATTGAAGTCAAAATACACAACAACGGCAAGGCAATTAAGAAAGAAGATTTTCAGGCTATTTTTGATAAATTTTATCAATCTCGAAATCAAAACGTAAAAAAACCAATAGGAAGCGGCTTGGGTTTAGCTATTTGCAAACAAATAATAGAACATCACAAAGGCAAAATTTGGGCCGAAGACGATACCGCTGAAGGAGCTACATTCGTCTTTACATTACCCAATTATAATACAACTGAAAATAATTAAAAATGAAAAAAATTTTAATTGTAGATGACGAACCAAATATTGTAATGTCATTAGAGTACACTTTCAAAAAGAACAATTTTGAAGTTTTCATTGCGCGCGACGGTCAGGAGGCATTGGATATTTTAAAAAATAAACTTCCAGATGTCATTATTCTTGATGTCATGATGCCTATGGTGGACGGGTATGCCACATTAGAGCAGATAAAAAAAGACGAACGGTTACAGCATTGCAAAGTCATTTTCCTTTCGGCAAAAAACAAGGAAAAGGACATTGAAAAAGGCCTTTCATTAGGCGCTAATTTATATGTAGTCAAGCCTTTTTCAATCAAAAAGTTAGTCGACCAAGTTCATGAATTAATTCAATAAGAAACAAATTCAACACAATGACATACAAGGAAATTTATGAGGAAAGCATTGAGCAGCCAGAAAAATTCTGGGCTGAACAAGCTGATGCAATTGAGTGGTACAACAAACCGGAGACAATTTTGTCAAAAGACGAAAATGGCTATCCGCTTTGGTACAAAGATGGCGAATTGAACATTTGTTACCTGGCGTTAGACAAACACATTCAGGATGGCTGTGGGGATCAGGTCGCTTTTATTTATGACTCTCCGGTAACACAAACCGTAAAAAAATACACTTTTTCGGAAGTAAAAACCGAAGTTGCAAAACTCGCAGGAGGCATGCAATCACTGGGATTAAAAAAAGGCGACACCGCAATAATTTACATGCCCATGATTCCACAAACAGCTTTTGCCATGTTGGCTTGTGCAAGAATTGGCGTAATCCATTCCGTTGTTTTTGGAGGTTTTGCACCACATGAATTGGCCATCAGAATCGATGATTGCAAACCCCGAGCCATTATTACCGCTTCTTCGGGAATTGAAGTGGATCGTTTGATTGCGTACAAACCTTTGGTCGATCAAGCTATTGAACTCGCTTCACACCGACCAAAAAAAGTAATCGTTTTCAACAGAAAATTAGGCGCCCGAATTCCGTTTAAGAAATATGACGTAGATTATGATGCCTTGGTTTATGGTTCAGAAGAAACGCCTTGTGTTCCTGTAAATTCCAATCATCCTCTTTATATTTTGTACACTTCGGGAACGACGGGAAAGCCAAAAGGAATTGTAAGGGATACTGGTGGATATGCTGTGGCATTGAAATTTTCTATGAAATACATCTATAATGTCAAAGATGGCGAGACTTTTTGGGCCGCATCAGATATGGGTTGGGCAGTAGGTCATAGCTACATCCTTTACGCTCCGTTATTAAATCGAAATACTACCATAATTTTTGAAGGCAAACCGATTAAAACTCCCGATGCGAGTACGTTTTGGAGAATAATTTCAGAGCATAAAGTGGGCACTATGTTTACGGCTCCTACCGCCATCAGAGCTATCAAAAAAGAAGATCCTGATGGAACATTCATCAAACAATATGATTTAAGTTGTCTCAAAAATCAATTTTTGGCGGGCGAACGTTGTGATAATGCCACTTTAGAATGGTATCAACAACACATTCCTATTCCTGTAATTGACCATTGGTGGCAAACAGAATCAGGCTGGCCAATGATTGCCAATTCTCTCGGCATTGAAAAAATGCCGGTGAAATTCGGTTCTGCCACAAAAGCAGTTTGTGGATATGATATTCGGATTTTCAATGAAAACGGTGACGAATTAAGCGCCAATGAAGAAGGCTTGGTTGTCATAAAATTACCTTTGCCTCCGGGAAATATGTTGGGTATTTGGGAAAACGAAGCCCGTTTTAAAGCCAGTTATTTCAATAAATTTGATGGCTATTATCTATCTGGCGATGGTGGTTATAAAGATGAGGACGGTTATATTTTCATCACCGGAAGAACGGATGATGTTATCAATGTAGCAGGACACCGCTTGTCTACAGCTGAAATGGAAGAAGTTGTTGCTTCCCACCGATTCGTTGCAGAGTGTGCGGTTATTGGAATTCAAGATGAATTGAAAGGACAAATTCCGTTGGCTTTAGTCGTAACGAAATTAGATATTGCAATAGAGCATTATCAATTGGAGCAAGAAATTATTAAATTGATTCGCCAGCAAATTGGAGCGGTCACTTCTTTACGAAATGTAGTTATTGTAACGCGCTTACCAAAAACACGCTCGGGAAAAACCCTTCGAAAACTACTGCGCAGCATTGCAGATGGTGCCGAATTCCAAATTCCGTCGACCATTGACGACGAATCGATTGTGGAAGAAATTATCACCGCATTAAAAAAGTATAAAATAGGAATTAACAACATATAAAATTTATCAATAATCATGAGTTACTATAAAATTAATAATCTAGAAGAGTACTTTAAACATTACAAAAAATCAATTCGTGAACCGGGAAAATTCTGGGACAAAGTGGCCTCAGAGAATTTTACTTGGTACCAGCAATGGGATAAAGTAGTTGATTTCAATATGGCTGACGCCGAAATAAAATGGTTTACCAATGCCAAAGTAAACATTGTAAAAAACTGTATCGACAGGCATCTTGCTAAAAAAGGAGATAAAACAGCTATCATTTTTGAACCGAATGACCCAAATGAAGAAGCATTGCATATTTCATATAATGAGTTATACGAGCGTGTTTGCAAAATGGCGAATATCTTAAAGGAGCAAGGCATACAAAAAGGAGATCGGGTTTGTATTTATTTACCCATGATTCCTGAATTAGCGATTACCACTCTGGCCTGCGCCAGAATTGGAGCAATCCATTCGGTTGTTTTCGCAGGATTTTCCGCCTCGGCAGTTGCCGCAAGAATCAATGACAGCGAATGTAAAATGGTCATCACTTCAGATGGTGGGTATCGCGGGAATAAAACCATCGATTTAAAAAGTATCGTTGACGAAGCCTTATTGAATTGCCCTTGTGTAGAGAACGTTTTAGTAGCTAAAAGAATCAACTCCACTATCCACATGAAAGAAGGTCGTGACCAATGGCTGCAACCACTTTTAGACCAAGCTTCGAATAACAATGTGGCTGAAATCATGGATGCCGAAGATCCTTTGTTCATCCTTTATACTTCCGGTTCAACAGGAAAACCAAAAGGAATGGTTCACACTACGGCCGGTTATATGGTGTATTCCGCATATACGTTCAAGAACGTTTTTAATTATGAAGACAATGATATTTTCTGGTGTACCGCTGATATTGGCTGGATTACCGGACATTCCTATATTCTTTACGGCCCGTTATTGAACGGAGCTACGACCGTAATTTTCGAAGGCGTTCCGTCTTATCCTGATTTCAGTCGCTTTTGGCAAACCATCGAAAAACACAAAGTTACCCAGTTTTACACGGCGCCAACAGCGATTAGAGCTTTGGCAAAAGAAAGCATCGAATACGTACAGCGCTACCAGTTGACCTCTTTGAAAGTAATTGGATCTGTAGGAGAACCCATCAATGAGGAAGCATGGCACTGGTACAACAACCACGTAGGCGATAAAAAATGTCCTGTGGTAGATACGTGGTGGCAAACGGAAACCGGAGGAATTATGATTTCGCCAATTGCCTTTGTAACCCCGACAAAACCTACTTATGCTTCATTACCTTTACCGGGAATCCAACCCGTTTTGATGGATGAAAAACGAAATGAAATTGAAGGGAATCAGGTTACCGGAAGTTTGTGTATTAAATTTCCTTGGCCAGGAATTGCAAGAACAATTTGGGGCGATCATCAACGGTATAAAGAAACCTATTTTTCTACCTTTCCAGGTAAATATTTCACTGGCGACGGCGCTTTGCGTGACGAGGTTGGGTATTACAGAATCACTGGACGTGTAGATGATGTAGTAATTGTTTCCGGACACAATCTGGGGACTGCCCCTATTGAAGATGCCATCAATGAACATCCTGCTGTTGCGGAATCAGCCATTGTAGGTTTCCCGCATGATATCAAAGGAAATGCGTTGTATGGTTTTGTAATTCTAAAAGAAACCGGAGAATATCGCGACAGAGAAAACCTGAGTAAAGAGATCAACCAACACATATCCGATCACATAGGACCCATTGCCAAATTAGACAAAATCCAGTTTGTTTCCGGTTTGCCAAAAACCCGTTCCGGAAAAATTATGCGCAGAATTTTGCGTAAGATTGCCGAAGGGGATTATTCTAATTTTGGCGATACCTCAACCTTGTTAAATCCTGAAATTGTGGAGGAAATCAAAGACGGTAAAATATAATATTTAGTTGTAATTGTAGTTGAAAACTGCTTCATTTATGGAGCAGTTTTTTTATACAAAAAAGGCTGTCTTTTTATGGACAGCCTTTTCAATCTTCAAGGTATTCTTAATTTTTCAACAGTTTCAATACTTTCATTTCATTATTTTCATCAAATGTTTTTACGATGTAAAGTCCTTGATTCAAATCACTAACCGAAAATTGAGATCCTGCCGTTTTATTAGTATCAAAACTTTTTACCAATTGTCCCGTGATAGAAAATACCTGCACTTTAGCAGTTGTTTCATTCAACGTAAAATAATCAGATGCCGGATTTGGATACAACACAATCGTTGGTGATTTTTCGTAATCCGCTATTGCCAATGATGCTGTTTTATTCCCATAGATTTTAAATTCTCCCGGTTTCAAAGTAATTGCAGCTGAGGTACTGATTACATTAATAGAAGTATTGTCCATCAAATTGTACCATGTTCCGGTGTATGGAAACCCGGAAGGAGCATTTTTTGACGTCACATCAAAATTAGCTACAATCAATACATCTTTCAGTTGTGTTGATGCTAGTGCACTGTTGGTAATTTTGATATTCGGTAATAACGAACTGCTATTATTGATTGTTACAGTTCCTAAAAACACAGGTTCTTCGGTCTTCATCGTAATCATTTTGGACCAATCATTGTAAATCTTGCTTCTGTTGGTATCTCCAATCCAGTTATTGACCCATTGTGGTTGCGGTTTAGTATCTAACTTACAATCTCCTGATGTACCATCTGAAGGAGAGTTCACAGTTCCATTATTGCAGGTAAAAATAGAAGAATTCCATCCTAATTCTCCAAATTGCCAAATCATTTTTGGCCCTGGAACCAATAAAGAAACAGCTCCTAATGCAGACATTCTGGATAAAGCTACAGTAAGGGTTCGTACATTATGGTCCGCAGTGGTATTGTTTCCTGCTTGCACATTATTGTACATTAAGCGCTCCTCATCATGACTCTCAGCATAGCCCATCAATCGGTGTGCAGTAAATCCTCGACTTGATGAACTCATTCTTGAAATATTACCTGCATACCCTTTTGTAAGATTGTTATAGTCAAAAGTCATTATTCCCCACATCATCACGCCTTTACTTGGCGTTTCATTCAACCTGTAATTAGCCCATTGTTGTTCTTCCTCATTACCACCCAAATGTTCGAAAATAACGTAATGATTTGGATCTAAGTCCCAAGAATAATCGGCATATTTTTTTAATACATCTATTCTGTCTTGTTGTAAACTGCCGGTACAATTTTCTTGCCCGCCAGCTACGTTCGCTGGACAATTTTGTGTAAAACCTTTGGTTAAATCCCAACGGAAACCGTCAATTTTATATTCTTCAACCCATTGTTTAATGACCCGTCGTACATAATTTTGTGTTCTGGGCAGTTGATGATTAAAGTCCTCACCTACACTATAACTGTGCATCGCTGTTGTATTAAAATAAGGATTTTCAGTGGAAGGCGAGCCCCAGCCATCGCCATCAGGATCATTCATCCACATGCGAAGCATTGGGTTTCTACCAAAAGCGTGATTTAGCGCCACATCAAGAATAACAGCAATTCCGTTTTGATGGCATAAATCAATAAACTCTTTCAATTTATCCGAAGTGCCATAGAATTTATCCAAAGCCATGTGAAAAGAGGTATTGTAACCCCAACTTTCATTACCTTCAAACTCCATTACTGGCATTAACTCAATCGCATTTATCTTCAAATTTTTGAAATAATCGATTTTATTAATCAAATCTTGATAGCTTTTATTGGCATCAAAATCACGCACTAACAATTCATAAACTACTAATTTTTCTTTAGCTGGTTTAACAAAGTTTGTAGTGGCGCTACTCCAAGCGTAAGCAGCTTTACCGGTTTGCAATACCGTCACTTCACGTTCCTGACCCACGGGATAAGCCGGCAAATTAGGATAATTTAAAATATAAGGATCATCAAAAGGGGATAAAACCAAAGTAGAATAAGGATCTGCAGTTTTCACTAAAGAAGGCGTTCCTGCAATAGGACTCGCATCAACTACCCAATATTGGTAGGAATAATTTGTTCCTGAAACTAGTCCTGTTAATTCCAACCAAAACTTGTCCGAAGCTGGATCTTTTTTCATGGCAAAAGCACCTGTTGGCTGCCAATTGTTGAAACTTCCTGCTACATAAATAAAATCTTTGAACGGTGCATCTAGAACTAAAGTCGCTTTTGTCGCATCACCCGTATTGTAATTGATCCCGTCCAATAATCCCGCCGGCATCGACTCACTAACCACATTTGGATTCACTACAGCGCTAAACTTTTTAGTGATTACGGTTGTTCCCTGAGTAACCTGCAACTCGTAGTTTTGATTACCGGTAATATTTGTGTGATTAAAAGTATAACTGGAAGTCGCTGGATTTGTATTTAAAGTTGCTCCGTTTGCCTTCAAAACATAACTAGCATTTCCGCCTGTATTAGCAGCTGAAATATTTAAACTACCACCAGTTGCAATAATGGTTGCACTATTTTCTGCGGGTGCATTTAGTGTCACTTGGTACGCACCAACTTCAACAAAATTATCCTGGGATTTTTTATCTCCCGTTCCATCTTTCGCTTTTACTAGGAATCCTATTCTACCAATTCCATTTCTGTTATAAAAAACATTTGGTGTAAACGTTTTAGTATAAGTATTCGTAGCCGAATTATAGGCAAAACGGTTGGCTTCGTTAGACGCAGTCCAAGTGCCATTAGTGGGGCAATCTATACTGTTGGCATCATTGATATCCAGAGACCAAGTCCACATATACAAAGCATTCCCGGTAATTCCCCAAGCTGCTTCATCCACATTATTACCAGTAATAGTGATTGTTACGGATGTTGTTTCTTCAAAAGTGGCCGGACTTATCGAATACGCGATGGTTTGTTGTTGCGCAGTAGCTACAATTGAAAGAAAGAACAATAAAAAAAGTAGATTTTTTTTCATGGTTTACTGTTGGTTAAATTAAAAGCTAAAAAAAGGGCGATCACTCAGACAGCCCTTTTAGTATCGAAATAAATTATTCTTGATTAGGAATCATCAAATAACTGCCATCTAAATCATTGAAATAGATTTTATATTTTGATTTGGCAACCGGTAGGTCACCTCCACTTGCTCCGTTATTTGGGAATCCTGAAAAAGCAGTGTTTCCACCCCAACTTACGTCCCATGCATTATTTGCTCTAAATTTAGCTTTACCATCATTTAATGGCAACAAATTTAATGACCAAACATGAGAATTGAACGTGGATTGAGTTAATGCTGTTGAAGCATCCCATTTTAATGGTGTGCTATCTCCAATGATACCTACGGTAGTAAAAGTTTTAGCAGCAGCGGCATTATACATCACTAAAGTGTATTTTAATGTTTCAGTATTCATTGTAAAAGTATAATAGCCTTCAGTTGCAATAGTAAAAGATGCTGGATCTGGAGCAGCTTCTGTAGGTCTTGCCACAATAGCACCATTATCTCCTTTACCATACATTGGAGCCCATTGTCCAAGTGTAGAAATTAATTTGAAAGCACCCGCTTTGAAAAATCCAGTAAATTGATACAAACTTGGGTTTGTTCCGCTTCTGAATAAAGGTTGGTTTTTATTATTATTGTTCCATCCTGAAGCAGTTGCGTCGCCTACAAAATACCAGTCTTTAAATGCGTAAGGAATTAATCCAGTATACGCATTAACTAAAATAGTCAGTGGAGTTTTAGACATCATTTTTTCAATTCCTGCTAAACTAGAAACTACTTTGACATCATAAGAACCCAGTTGATCAGGTGTGCCACCCAATTGAATTACTGCTTGATTCAATGTTTTTACAGTTACTTCAATTTGAGTTGCTCCAGAAGTTCCTCCTAATTCAATTGCTTTTGTAAAATTTCCTCCTTTAACATCCATCAAAAGTTTGTACCCAATCTCTACATTACCAGCATAAGTTGCTTTGGTCCACACAAAACGTTCTGCAACGTCTTCCGCATTTTCTTCTAGTAAAACGTATGATTTATCATTTTCAGGCGCCACTAATTCAGGAGTATCCACTCCTTGAATTACTGGTCTGTCTTCTACATCCTCTACGCTACAAGACAAGGTAAGAACTGCGAATAAGGCAATTACTGATTTAGTTATATTTTTCATTTTTTATTTATTATTTAAATTTTATTAATACCCAGGGTTTTGTTTCAATTTATTGTTTGATGCTAATGCTGTAGCAGGAATAGGAAATAAATTTCTAAATGCTTGCGTTGGCGCACCACCCGCTACATTTCCTTTCCAAGGCCACACATAACTACCGCCTGTAAATTTACCAAAACGAATTAAATCCGTTCTTCGGTGTCCTTCCCAGTGCAGTTCTTTTGCTCGCTCGTCTAGAATCAGGTTAGCACCTGCAGCATCCGCAGTAAGAGCGCTTATCGTTGAAGCATTCGCTCTGGTTCTTAAAGCATTTACATATCCTCTGGCAGTTCCTAGATCTCCTACTTTACCAACTACCGCACATTCAGCATACATTAAATACGCATCGGCTAAACGGAACATTGGAAAATCAGAGTCAGAAAAGTCTCCTGATTTATCTGAGCCCTGAACTCCGTTTACCGTCACATTTCTAAATTTCTGAATTGCGTATCCATCAGTAAATGTACCAATATCAGCAATTTCTTTAGTTTGTCCATCGGTATAAAATTGACCTCTTGCGTCTGTAGTATTTTCACTAAACTTATTTACAAATGCTGATGTTGTTCTGATACCAGCCCAACCACCATTGATTCCAAATTCAGAAGCCTTCATAGTACCACCAACTGGTGCATGCGTCAAGAAAGTAGTCCCACCAAACGTTTGCGTTCTTAGTCCATCAAAAGCAATTGCAAAAATGAATTCGTTTTGAGCTCCGTTTCTATCATTATCCGCAAAAAATAATTGGTTATAATTGTTGTGTAAAGTATACCCTGATCCTATTACTTTAGTGATCAAAGGCAATGCTCCTGCATAATTATCAGTACCAATATATACTTTAGCATTCATGTACAACTTAGCTTGTAACATCCAGGCAGCAGCTTGATCCACACGATACGCCTCATTTGATTTTGGCGCTTTCAATTCTGGAATAATTGCTGTTAATTCGGCATCCACAAATTTGTACAATTCTGCTCTTGAAGCATATTCCGGGTAGTAAAAACTCGTTGGGGAATCCTCAGTTACCAAAGAACCTCCGCCAAACATATCAATCAAGTGCCAATAGGTGAATGCTCTAATAAAACGCGCTTCTGCTCTGTAGGTTTTAATCTCTGCTATCAAAGCGGCATCAAGACCTCTGGAGGCTAATTTAGCATCCGTAGTTTGTCTTAAAAACTCATTACAGTTTACAATTTGAAAAGAAAATCGGGCAAATGTAGCCGTGATAAAACGGTCTAAAGAAGTCCATGTTTGTGAATGAAGGTCTTTTATTGTCCCATCATTCCAGGCGATTACGGCCTCATCTGTTGTTAATTCCTGCATCAACCAGATCCCTCTGATGTATTGACTTTCCCCTTCATCAATTCCGGAGATATCTGGAGAACCAGCTGCCGTTTGCCCTGAAGTAGCAAATCCTGCGTATAACTTGGCCAGATTTTGTTTGTACGATTCCGGTGTGCTAAAAAACTGTTCTCCCGGAACTGCAACACTACTTGCCGGGGCTTGGCTCAAATCATCTGTACACGATGAGAATACCATCACGCACAGTAACAAAGAAATGCCCAATAATTTTATTTGTATCTTTTTCATTTTTCTTGCTATTTGTATTAGAAATTAACGTTTAAACCTAACGTGAAAGTAATTGGTCGTGGGTATAAATTTCCGTCTATACCTCCAGAAATTTCTGGATCTAATCCTTCATAATTAGTAATGATCAAAACATTTTGTGCTGACAATGTCAATTTAACTAATGAAGACGTATTCTCTTTTTGATTGAAAGTATATCCAACACTTACGTTGTCTAATCTTACAAAAGAGGCATCTTGAATGTAATAATCAGATTCGAAACGTTTGGTGTCATTAGATCTGAAACCTGTTTCCAAAACATTTTCAACTCCGTTTGACAAATCTGTGTTTCTGATCAAAATATTATTGAAAGATCCTTTACTGGAATCCACATTGTTGTAATTGTAATTACCCCATGATCCTCTCCAGTTCATGCCCATATCAAAATTTTTGTAGGTTACACTGGTGTTAAACCCGTAAAAAACATCTGCTGCCGGTTTATGAAAACGGTATTTATCCAACTCTGATATTATTCCATCTTGATTTCTGTCAACATACACCCCATCTAAAGGTTTTCCATTTACACCATACGCTTGCTCATACACGTAAAAAGAACTTGGTGCATAACCCACTTGGTGATTTTGAATAAAATTTCCGGTAGCACCTTCATAGCCTCCAACATTAATTCCTGGCGTGTTAGGAAGTGTAGTAGTCAGCTTAGTGATTTTAGACTCTTGAAAGGTTACGTTTCCGCCAATTCTCCATTCAAAATCATCAGAACGAAATGGGATTACTTCTGCAGCAATCTCAATCCCCCTATTTTCAATTGTTCCTACGTTATAATTGTCAAAATTTGAAAACCCGAAGAAAGATGGATTTTGTGTGTACAATAATAAATCTTCTGTTGTTCTTTTGTACAAATCAACACTACCATTGATTCTATTGTTCAAAAATCCAAAATCCAACCCTGCATTCACAGTAGTGGTTTGTTCCCATTTCAAATTACTATTGTACGGCTGTGGTCTGTAAGTAGTGTAAAACTGACTTCCAAACGGGTATTGAGCAGCAGTATTAGAGGCTAAATACAACGGAATAGAAGGATAACTTATTCCAATATCCTGTTGTCCGGTAATACCCCAACCCCCACGAATTTTTAAGGTAGAAATACTACTTACGTCTTTCAAGAAGTTTTCTTCGTTCAGTTTCCAAGCCAAAGCAACGGCAGGGAAATTAGCCCAACGATTCGATTCTGTAAATCTTGAAGTACCATCACGTCTATAGGACAAAGTCACTAAATACTTATCGGCGATATTAATATTTGTTCTTGCAAAGAAAGACTGCAAGTTGATACGGGACGGGAAATTAGGATCTACCGTAGTGTTATTACTCTGGAAATTAAAATTGGAGGAGTAAAAAGTCTCTCTGAAATCTTGGTAGGAATACCCACCGGTAACATCAAAAACGGTATTGATCGATTCTACTTTTTTGTTGTAATTCAAGTACAAATCCATCAATTTATTGAAACGTGACTGAGTTCTTTCATACGTATTGTTGAAACCGGAACCGGAAAGACCATTCAAAAAATTAGCTTCTGTATTACCAAATGAACGTCCTGTTAATTGATCGTAACCAAAATTAGCTACTGCTTTTAATTCTGGTAAAAAATGCATTTTATATTCGGTTTGAATATTTCCAATGCTTCTGTATGCTGTTCCAAAATTGTTTTGTTGTTCGATTTGAGACAATGGGTTTCTGCCTGCCAATTGGTTGATTTCAGTTGGAGACGTATACCATTGAAAAAAGGTTCCGTCAGGATTTCTTACCGCTTGTGTTGGATCAAAACGAATGGCTGAACCAATAGCACCACGATTACTATAATTACTATTAATCAGAGACGTATTATTATTCAATTCTATCTTTAAATGATCATCAAAGAAGTTTCCGGTTATACCAGCAGACATTGTAGTACGCTGCATGTTATCTCTTTTTAAGATACCATTCAAATTAGCATATCCCACAGAGGCTCTGTACACTATATTATCAGAACCACCGCTTAGGGCAATATTATGATCTGTACCAATAGCTGTTCTGAATATTTCATCCTGCCAATCTGTATCAGCAGCACCCATCAACGCGATTTGAGCAGCATTTCCGTTAGCCGTTACAAAATCTCTGAATTGTGTACTTGATAAAGCATCTACTTTATTCGTGATTTCAGAAACCTGGAAGTTTGCATTATAATTAATTTGCATTTCCCCTGCTTTACCTTTTTTAGTAGTAATGATAATTACCCCATTCGAAGCACGAGATCCGTAGATAGCAGTTGCCGAAGCATCTTTCAAAACCGTAATCGATTCAATATTATTTTGATTAATAGTACTCAAAGGATTTCTACTTCCTTCTACGCCACCAGCAGCAACCGGCACACCATCAATAACATACAACGGATCGTTATTAGCAGATAGTGAAGAGCCACTTCTAATTCTGATAGTTGCACCTTCACCTGGAGAACCTCCTCCATTAATAACCTGCAAACCAGCTACTTTCCCTGTTATCATTTGATCTGCAGAAGTAACAGGTCCTTTATTAAAATCTTTGGAAGTCAGCACGGTTACCGCTCCTGTAGCATCTTTTTTCTTAACAGTCCCGTAACCCACTTGGATCACCACTTCTTTTAATTGATTGGCATCTTCTTCTAAAGACACGTTTAATGAATTTTGAGCAACATAAGTCACGACCGTATTGGTGTAACCAATATAAGAGAACACAATTTTATCCCCTCTTTTTACATTAGACAACTGATATTTACCATCAAAATCAGTAGAAACACCATTATTTGTACCCTGTACATTTATGTTTACCCCTGGAATTGGCTGTCCTGACACTTTATCAAGAACGGTTCCGCCAACACTATTCTGAGCCAGAACACTAAAAGGGAGCAGCAGTACTAAAATCAACAACTTTTTATAAATTGTTTTCATACATTTTCTTTAATTTAATTGAATTTTCCTTGAATTTTTAAGCGTAACTATTACTTCGAATGTTAAATTTATGTAAATTTTTACACGCCCGACAAGAGCCCTTTTTAATTGGGTTACGAAAACGTAATAGTGTTGAAAACTTTCTGATTTATTTAAATTTTAACCCGTTTAATTACCATTTGTAAAATTAAATTTTATCTTTATTACGAAATAAAATTTTACTCCCTCTCCACATGAAAAGGAAAATAACGCTTAAACAAATTGCCAAAGAATTAGACGTTTCTATTTCTACCGTTTCTAAGTCATTACGGAACAGTCCAGAAATAGGCGAGGAAACCAGACTTAAAGTACAAGCTTTCGCCAAATTTTACAATTACAAACCCAATAACATTGCGCTGAGCCTAAAAAACAGAAAAACAAAAACCATTGGAATTATCATCCCGGAAATTGTGCATCATTTCTTCTCCACGGTCATCAATGGAATTGAACAAGTGGCCAATGAAAACGGGTATAGCGTACTCATTTGCCTCTCAGACGATTCCTTTGATAAAGAAGTCCTGAATATGGAAATGCTCGCTAACGGCAGTATTGACGGATTCATTATGTCACTGTCTAAAGAAACCCAATTCAAAGGCGATTTTCACCACATTACAGAAGTCATCAATCAGGGAATGCCTGTAGTCATGTTTGACAGAGTTACGAACGATATCCTTTGCGACAAAGTCATTATAGACGATCAATCTGCAGCCTATGAAGCCGTTCAGAGCTTGATTGATAAAGGACGAAAAAAAATTGCCTTAGTTACCACTGTTGATTATGTGAGTGTAGGTAAACTTCGCACAGATGGCTATATCAAAGCATTACTGGACAATGACATCCCCTTCAATGAAAACCTTATTATCAAAATTGAAGATGTTGATACCTGCGAAATCACCATTGGAAAATTATTAGAAGACAAAGCCATTGATGCCGTTTTTGCAGTAAACGAACTTTTTGCAGTAACAATAATTAAAACCGCCAATAAAATAGGCCTCAATGTACCTATAGACTTAGCCGTTATTGCCTTTACAGATGGCATCATTTCTAAATATTCTACACCTACTATTACTACTGTAAGTCAGAATGGTATCAAAATGGGAAATAAAGCGGCAAAAATGCTGATTGAAAGACTTGAATCTGAGGAAGATGAAGAAGATGAAAATTACAAAACTGAAGTAATTGAAACGCATCTGATAGAAAGAGAATCTACACATTAGATATTATACGTTTTCAGTTGCCTTCAGAAAACTGCGACTGAAAACTGTGACTAATTTTTAAAACAGCTGTATTATATTCAGTACTACAACCTTGTAGTGAAAAATGTTTCTTTTTATTTGTATCTGAAAAACAAAAGTTTAAAATATATTTTTATATTTACCCCATCAAAGCCTCACTTTTACTTCGAAAATAAGACAAGTTTTGATAAGCATATCGCTTATCGTATTAATTTATAAATTACGATAATGGAAAAGCGTAGATTAAGTTTCTGGCAAATTTGGAACATGAGTTTCGGATTTCTGGGAATACAGATGGGTTTTGCACTGCAAAATGCTAATGCCAGCAGAATTCTTCAGATTTTTGGTGCTGATATGCACGAACTATCCTGGTTTTGGATCATTGCCCCGTTGATGGGACTTATTGTACAGCCCATCATAGGCCATTACAGTGATAAAACGTGGGGGAAATTTGGAAGACGAAAACCGTTCTTTTTAGTGGGTGCTTTGTTAGCCTCCATTGGTTTAATACTAATGCCACAAGCTGAAATTTTCATTGCTCTTTTGCCTGCCTTATGGGTAGGTGCCGGAATGTTGATGATTATGGATGCCTCTTTCAATATTGCTATGGAACCTTTCAGGGCTTTAGTAGGCGACAATTTAAGAACGGATCAAAGAACACTTGGATTTAGCGTACAAACCGCCTTAATTGGTTTCGGTGCCGTGATTGGTTCTTGGCTGCCTTATGTTTTGACGAATTGGTTTGGCGTTTCCAATAGAGATGAGGATGGCGGTGTTCCCATGCATTTGATTTTATCTTTTGTAATTGGAGCTGTTATACTTATAGGTTCTATCCTGGTTTCCATTTTTTCTACCAAAGAATATTCTCCGGAAGAGCTAGCCCAATTTGAAGACGAAATGGCGCATCAGAAAACCAAAGTGGCTGATGCCAATGCTAAAGAATCCAGCGTACTAGACATTTTTGATGATTTCAGAAAAATGCCTACCACGATGCGGCAATTGAGTTGGGTACAATTTTTCTCTTGGTTTGGTTTGTTTGGAATGTGGGTTTTTACCACTCCGGCCATAGCCCATCATATTTATGGTTTACCTATTTCGGACAGCAAAAGTGAGGCGTATCAAAACGCAGGAGACTGGGTTGGCGTGTTGTTTGGTATTTACAATTTGGTTTCTGCTTTCTATGCTTTTGCGTTGCCTTATATCGCAAAAAAAATCGGAAGAAAATTAACCCATTCCCTATCCCTTATTATTGGTGGCCTTGGATTAATTTCGATCTATTTTGTCCCTAACGAAAACTGGCTTATTCTTTCTATGGTTGCAGTGGGTATCGCTTGGGCTAGTATTCTATCTATGCCGTATGCCATATTAGCCGGATCAATCTCCCCAATGAAAATGGGAGTTTACATGGGTATTTTCAACTTCTTTGTCGTTATTCCCCAAATTATCAATGCCTTAATTGGCGGACCATTAGTTAAATATGTATACCATGACAATGCCATATTTGCATTAGTCACTAGTGGTGTCAGCTTTTTGATTGCTGCTATTTTAGTAGTTAAAGTACAAGATGTTGATGACCTAATAAAACAATAATCAATGAATACAAAAGCATTTATATTCGACCTAGACGGAGTGATTGTAGACACGGCTAAATACCATTATTTAGCGTGGCAAAAAATTGCAAATGAATTAAATATCGAATTTACACTGGAACACAACGAATTACTAAAAGGAGTCAGCCGGGTGCGCTCTTTGGATATTATATTAGAACTGGGAAAAGTGGAAGCTTTACAAGAAGATAAAGACCGATGGTTAGTTCAAAAAAATGAAGACTATTTATCCTATTTAGTCGATATGGATGAAAGCGAAATTCTTCCGGGAGTATTTCCAATTTTAAAATTTTTAAAAGAAAACAACCAACCCATCGCATTGGGTTCTGCAAGTAAAAACGCCAGACCTATTCTGGAAAAAACAGGACTACTCTCTTATTTTGACGCTGTTGTAGACGGAAATGATGTGACCAATGCGAAACCCGATCCGGAAGTATTCTTAATGGCCGCAAAATTATTAAAAATAAAACCAGAAGATTCAATTGTTTTTGAAGATTCAGTCGCAGGAGTTCAAGCGGCGAATATTGGTAATATGACCAGCATAGGAATTGGGGAAGCAACTACTTTGCACGAAGCAAAATACATCTTCAACGATTTTACAGCTATCGATACCCAATTCATAGAAGAATTAATTAACAAATAACGAAACAAATTCAAAAAAGTAAAAAGGATAATGTTATTTGTGCATCACAATAATTTTTGAATTTTTAATCTTTGAATTTTTAAATTATAAAAAATGAATCAAGATTATATAAAACCAGACAATTGGTCTATCATAGAAGAAGGATTTGATGCCGAGTGCGTAAAATCATCTGAAAGTCTGTTCAGCATTGGCAACGGTGCTATGGGACAACGGGCTAATTTTGAAGAAAATTATACTGGTGAAACATTTCAGGGAAGTTATATTGCGGGAATTTATTATCCGGATAAAACCAAAGTGGGCTGGTGGAAAAACGGGTATCCGGAATACTTTGCTAAAGTTTTGAATGCACCAAACTGGATTGGAATTGATATTGAAATCAATGGAGAAAAATTAGATTTGAATACCTGTGCTGAAGTTAAAAACTTTCGTCGAGAGCTGAACATGAAAGAAGGTTGGTACCACCGCTCTTTTGAAGCCACTTTAAAAAACGGAACCGAAATCGCAGTTAGTATTCGTCGTTTTCTTTCAATCGTGTTGGATGAAGTTGGGGTTATCAATTATGAAATTACCCCTTTGAACAAAGATTCAAAAATTGTTTACAAACCTTATATTGATGCTGGTGTAACCAATGAAGATGCGAACTGGGAAGAAAAATTCTGGGAACCGCTTGATGTAAAAAAATCAGGAAATGAAGCTTTTGTAACGGCACAAACCTTCAAAACACATTTCAAAGTAACCACTTTCATGCAAAATAGCATTTTTACTAGTGGTGAAAAAACGGGAATTTCTCCTTCTAATATTGATGCAACTGCTGACAAAATTCAGTTTAGTTATGATGTAATTGTGGGACAGGGTCAAAAATCATCGATCCAAAAAATTGGCGGGTATACGGTTTCTTTAAACCATGAAAATACCATTACTGCTGCCGAAAAAGTGATTCAATCCGCTTTAGCAGTAGGCTATGACCAAATGTTGCAGGACCAGATTGATGCTTGGGCAAAAATTTGGGAAATGTCAGACATTACAATTGATGGCGATGTCAAAGCACAACAAGGAATTCGTTTCAATATTTTCCAATTAAACCAAACCTATTTAGGCAAAGATTCCCGATTGAATATTGGTCCAAAAGGTTTCACCGGAGAGAAATACGGAGGTTCTACCTATTGGGATACGGAAGCGTACTGCATTCCGTTTTACATGGCGACCAAAGATCAGGAAGTGGCTCGGAATTTATTGACGTACCGTTACAATCAATTGGATAAAGCCATTGAAAACGCTACTAAATTAGGATTTACTAACGGAGCAGCTTTGTATCCAATGGTGACGATGAACGGCGAGGAATGTCATAACGAATGGGAAATTACTTTTGAAGAAATTCATAGAAACGGAGCTATCGCTTTTGCCATTTATAACTTTTACAGATACACTGGCGATTACAGTTATATTCCTGAAAAAGGACTGGAAGTGTTAATAGGAATTGCTCGTTTCTGGCATCAAAGAGCGAATTTTTCGACTAATTTAAACCAATATGTAATTCTTGGCGTTACGGGTCCAAACGAATATGAGAACAATGTAAACAATAATTTTTACACCAATTATATTGCAAAATGGTGTCTGGAATATACCTACGAACAAATTCAGAAAGTGTCGCTGGAATATCCTTCGGATCACAAAAGAATTACCGAAAAGGTAAAAATCTCCGATTCCGAATTACAGTCTTGGAAAAAAGTTTCGGACAATATGTACTTCCCTTTTTCTGAAGAATATAATGTGTACTTGCAACAAGACGGTTTCTTGGACAAAGAATTGGTTCGAGTAGCTGATTTGGATAAAAGCCAAAGACCCATCAATCAGAAATGGTCTTGGGATAGAATTTTGCGTTCCCCATACATCAAACAAGCCGATGTTTTGCAGTGTTTTTATTTCTTTGAAGAGCATTTTTCGAAAGAAGAACTAAAAAACAATTTTGAATTTTACGAATCCTTTACGGTCCATGAGAGCTCCCTTTCGCCTTGCGTACACTCGATTCAAGCCGCTTTATTAGACAAAATGGACATGGCGTACTCGTTCTATTTGAGAACGTCACGTCTGGATCTTGATGATTACAATAAAGAGGTCGAAGAAGGGTGTCATATAACATCAATGGCCGGAACATGGATGAGTATCGTAGAAGGTTTTGGCGGAATGAGAGTTAAAGATGATACGCTTCATTTTTCTCCAAAAATTCCAAAACAATGGAAAGGCTATTCGTTTAAAATCAACTTTAGAAATCAAATTCTGAAAGTAGCGATCAATCATAAAGAGACTTCATTTACAATTCTTGGAGATAAAGAATTGGAAATTGTGGTAAATGGCAAGACTCTTGTGGTCACTACTGAAAATTTAGTCTCCGTAAACTAACATTTGCTAGAACTTGTAGTTAATTCTATCATTTGAACCCAAGCCTTGCTAGGCTTACTGACAATCCCAATATCTATTGGGATTGTTCGATTGAAAACTACTCTTAAATAAAAAAAGAATGGCCTCTAAAATGCTGAAAATAGTTCTATTCAAACATGAATCCGTTTTATTTGAAGCCAATACAACATTAAATAGCACTAAAAAATACATACAATGAAGAAAACAGATCAATTTCCGTTCTTAAACAGAAGCGTTCTAAAAAAAATAACTTTATTCCTTTTTTTTATGTCAATAACTGTACATGCGCAAATCGACAAAGTGGAACCGCCTTTTTGGTATGCAGGAATGCAGAATCCAGAGCTGCAAATTCTTTTTTATGGCAAAGGCATTGCTCAAAACCAAGTAACGGTTTCTAATAGCATAAAAATAACCGACGTAAAAAGAACGGAAAATCCCAACTACCTATTTGTTACCATTGACACTAAAAAAGTGGTGGCATCAGATCTGATTTTTACCTTTAAAAACAACACTGAAGAAACCTTTACACAAAAATACAGCCTTAAGAAAAGAAGAGAAAACTCAGCGCAACGCAAAAGCTTTGACGCTTCGGATATGATGTATTTGTTGATGCCAGATCGCTTTGCCAACGGAAACAGAAACAACGATAGTGAAAATTCAACCCAAGAAAAATACAATAGAGAATTACCCGGAGGAAGACACGGTGGCGATATTGAAGGAATTATAAAAAATCTGGATTACATAGCAGAACTAGGTGCAACAACAATTTGGAGTACACCACTTTGCGAAGATAATGACGCTGCTTTTTCGTATCACACCTACGGACAATCTGATGTGTATAAAATAGATCCCCGTTATGGAACCAATGCTGATTATGTTCGATTGGCTGACGAAATGCATAAAAGAAACCTGAAATTAGTAATGGATTATGTGACGAATCACTGGGGAATTGAACATTGGATGATGAAAGATTTACCAACAAAGGAGTGGATCAATCAATTTGACACCTACACCCAAACAAATCATAAAAGAACAGTTATTCACGACACCAATGCCTCTGAAATTGATAAAAAAATCACGCTGGACGGTTGGTTTGTCCCATCGATGCCCGATTTAAATCTGAAGAATCCGTTGACTTTAACATATTTGATTCAAAATGCCATTTGGTGGATAGAATATGCTGATTTAGATGGCTTCAGAGTCGACACCTACAATTATTCTGATCCAAAAGGAATTGCAAAATGGACCAAATCCATAACCGATGAATACCCCAATTTTAATATTGTAGGCGAAGTCTGGATGCAAAGTCAAGCGCAAATGGCGTATTGGCAAAAAGACAGTAAAATTGCAGCAATACAAAATTACAATTCATATCTGCCAAGTGTAATGGATTTTACATTATATGAAGCAGTCACTAAAGTTTTCAATGAAGATGACGGCTCTTGGGACAAAGGAATGGTAAAACTCTATGACAATTTTACCAATGATTTTCTGTATCCTAATGTCAGTAATATGTTACTATTTGCAGAAAATCATGATACCAATCGCATCAATCAAACCTATGGGAACGACATCAGAAAATACAAGATGGCAATGACTTTGATGGCTACCGTTCGCGGGATTCCACAATTGTATTACGGAAGCGAAATAGGCATGGCCGGTGATAAAAACAAAGGTGATGCAGCTATTCGTCTTGATTTTCCAGGCGGTTGGGAAGGCGATAAAAACAATGCTTTTACGAAGGAAGGACGAACTGGGGAGCAAAACCAATATTTTGATTTTACCGCCAAATTGTTCCAATGGAGAAAAACAAAAGCAGTGGTTCATTTTGGAAAAACAACCCATTATATTCCGGAAAATAATATCTACGCTTATTTTAGATACAACGCAAATGAAACGGTAATGGTTTTAATGAACAACAGCAACGAAACCAAGACGGTAAACACACATCGTTTCAAAGAAAATATCAAAGACTTTAAAACTGGAAAAGATGTCATTTCTGAACTCACCTTTGACGTGACGAACGAAATAATAATCGAACCTAAATCTGTTTTGATTTTAGAACTGAAGTAATTCACACTCTAAAATACAAGAATCCGGAGAACTACTGAAAAAAATACCAGATACTGACTGCTGCTCCTTGAAAAAAAAGCTCCAGCAAAAAAATAATTATTCAATTTAAAAAAAAATGAAAAAAAAATCTTTACTATTAATTCTATCCGTGCTCGCTTTTTGCGTGAGTTGTTCCGGTACCAAACCTGTTACGGAAAACAACACTCCAATAAAAAAGACAAAAAAAACCCCTTTTGTCTGGGAAGGTGCTAATGTCTATTTCCTTATGACAGATCGCTTTAATAATGGTGATCGTTCCAATGACATTACTTTAAACAGAACTAAAACTACAGGAAAACTTCGTGGTTTTGAAGGAGGAGATATCAAAGGAATTACTAAAAAAATTGAAGAAGGTTATTTTGACAAACTAGGGATAAATGCCATTTGGTTTACTCCTGTAGTGGAACAAATTCATGACGCTGTAGATGAGGGCACTGGATTGAGTTATGGCTATCATGGCTATTGGGCCAAAGATTGGACGGCATTAGATCCCAATTTTGGAACTAAAAAAGAGTTAGCTGAATTAGTAAAAAAAGCGCATGCACGAGGAATCAGAATCATTCTTGACGGCGTCATTAATCACACCGGTCCTGTGACTGAAATAGATACTGTTTGGCCAAATTACTGGGTTCGTACCAATCCGGTTTGTGATTATAAAAATTATCAAAATACAACAACCTGCACTTTGGTGGCCAATCTTCCAGACATCAGAACTGAAAGCACCCAGAATGTAGACTTACCTCCTTTTCTTGTCGAAAAATGGAAAAAAGAAGGTAGATACGAACAGGAAATGAATGAGTTAGATGCTTTTTTTTCTCGGACAGGCTATCCTAAAACTCCAAAATATTACATCATAAAATGGCTGACAGACTACGTTGCTGATTATGGGATAGACGGCTACAGAGGAGATACCGTAAAACATACAGACGAAACCGTCTGGGCAGATTTCAAAACACAATGTGACTATTCATTTGAGACTTGGAAGAAAAAAAACCCTACAAAAGTACTGGATAACAACTCCTTTTACACCATTGCCGAAGTCTATAATTATGGTATCAGCGGCGGACAATATTTTGATTTTGGAGATAAAAAAATAAACTATTTTAAAAATGGTTTCAACAACATGATTAATTTTGAGTTTAAATGGGACGCCCAAAAAGACTATGAATTCATATTCTCAAAATACTCGGACAAGCTCAACACCGATTTAAAAGGATACAGTGTTTTAAACTATTTATCCTCACATGATGACGGCGCTCCATTTGACGCAAAACGCACCAAAAGCATCGAAGCCGGTACAAAATTATTGTTGAGTCCAGGACTTTCTCAAGTATATTATGGTGATGAAAGTGCACGTCCCTTAGTAATTGAAGGTACAAACGGCGATGCTACCTTGCGTTCCTTTATGAACTGGAAAGACATAAAATCCAATCCTGAAACTAAAAAAATACTGACACACTGGAGAAAATTAGGAAAGTTCAGAAAGAACCATCCTGCTGTGGGAGCTGGAATTCACACCATGATTTCGGACACGCCCTACACATTTTCAAGAACATACACTAAAGGAACTTTCACAGAAAAAGTAGTGGTTGGTCTAGATCTCCCTACTGGCAAAAAAGAAATTATTGTAGCCCCTATTTTTGAAGATGGATCTAGAGTAAGAGATGCCTATTCCGGAAAAGAAGCCAAAGTTTCAAAAGGAAAAGTGACTATTCGAACCGACTTTGATATTGTTTTATTAGAAATGAAAAAATAAAGGTCCTCTCCCCAACCCTCTCCAAAAGAAAGGGAGATGAAACCGAAAAAGTTAAACTGAATTTAGGTTCCATACTTAAATCCAAACGCTTTTAGAAATGAAGGCGTTTTTTTTATGTTTATCTTTACTCAAAATTAGAAAGCAATGCTCAAAATTGGACATCGTGGTGCAAAAGGATACGAACCGGAGAACACCTTGGTTTCGTTCCAAAAAGCATTAGACATGCAAGTAGACGGTATTGAACTCGACGTGCATTTGAGCGCTGATGGTGAAATAATCGTTATTCACGATGAAACAATCGACCGAACGACCAATGGAAAAGGTTTTGTAAAAGTTTTATCTTTGCAAGAATTAAAGGCATTTCGAATAAATGGAAAGCACCAAATCCCTACGTTACAAGAGGTTTTTGATTTGGTAAACCAAGGCTGCCTGATCAATATTGAACTCAAAAGCTACGAAGCAACAGACAAAGTAGTCTCACTCATTGAAAAATATATTGCTAAAAAAGGTTGGAAATACGATCGTTTTTTAATTTCCAGTTTTGATTGGAATGCACTGCAGCAAGTGGCGTTTTTAAATGATAAAATTCCAATTGGCGTTTTAACGGAAACTGATTTAGACTTGGCCTTGGCTTTCGCCAAATTCATTCAGGCAAAATCCATTCATCCGCATTTTCATTTATTGACAAAAGAAAATACGGCGCAAATGCAAGAAAAAGGATTGCAGGTTTTTCCTTGGACTATCAATGAATTAGAAGATATTGAAAAAATAAAAACATTCAACGTAAACGGAATCATCACCGATTTCCCAAATAGAATATGAATCAGAATTTTGATATAATAATAGTAGGCGGTGGCGCAGCAGGTTTTTTTACAGCGATAAATATTGTTGAGAGAAACACAAAACTAAAAGTTGCCATTCTGGAACGAGGAGCAGAAGTATTACAAAAAGTTAGAATTTCCGGCGGTGGAAGATGCAACGTAACGCACGCTTGTTTTGAGCCAAATGAATTGGTGAAGTTTTATCCGCGTGGCGAAAAAGAATTACGAGGTCCTTTTCATCAGTTCTGTTCTGGTGATACGATTGAATGGTTTGAGAAACATGGTGTAGAATTAAAAATAGAAGGAGACGGACGCATGTTCCCGGTTTCGAATTCTTCACAAACAATTATTGATTGCTTTCTAACTGCCACACAAAAACTGGGTATTGCAGTACTTACAGGACAAAGTGTACAATCAATTTTCAAGAAAGAGAATGAATGGAAAATCGAAACCCAAACTGAAAATTATCTTGCCGAAAAACTAATTCTAGCCACAGGAAGCAATCCGAAAGTCTGGGAAATGTTACAGAATTTTAGTCATGCAGTTGTCAGCCCAGTTCCTTCCCTATTCACTTTTAATATCAAAGATTCCAGAATAAAAGAATTACCCGGAGTTGCGGCGCAAGTAACCGTAAAAGTAAAAGACACCAAACTCAGCTCAACAGGACCATTGTTAATTACCCATTGGGGAATGAGCGGACCAGCGATATTGAAACTCTCCGCTTGGGGAGCCCGCATCTTGCATGATAAAAATTATCAGTTTACCATTTTTATAAATTGGTTAAATGATAAAGATACTACGGATGTCGAGAAGAAACTAAAAGATTTAAAACAGGAACACGCGAAAAAATCAGTTTCCAAGAAATCTCCTTTCGAATTAACCAATAGATTATGGGAAAGTTTGGTGCTCGCTTCCGGAATTGAAGCGGAGACGAAATGGGCGGATTTGTCTAAAATTCAATTGACGAATCTTGCGAATCAATTAACGAATGGCACTTTTCAAGTGAATGGAAAAAGCACCTTTAAAGAAGAATTTGTGACGGCAGGCGGAATTGATTTAAAGGAAATTAACTTCAAAACTATGGAAAGCAAATTGCATGAAAACCTTTATTTTGCTGGTGAAATCGTAAATGTTGATGCCATTACCGGAGGATTCAATTTTCAGAATGCCTGGACAAGTGGGTTTATTGTGGCGAGTGCTGTATAATAAATCAGCCCTTTCACAGTGTGGAAGCTTGAAAGAATAAAACCTATCTGTTCAACCACCAGATACTTCCATTCAAAACCGCTGCAAAACTTACCCAAGCCAAATACGGAATGAATAAATAACCCGCAATTTTATTGATTTTAGAAAACTGAAGGTAGGTTTCAAATATCATTAGCCAAAGCACAATAATTTCTAACCCGGCTAACATCGGGTTGTGTAATCCAAAGAATAAATACGACCACAAAGCATTCAGGGCTAATTGAATCGCAAAGAAAATCAACGCTTTTTTTACAGCTTCTTTTTCTACCTCTATTCTATCCCATACTAATCCTGCAGCAACACCCATCATCACATATAACATACTCCAAACAGGTGCAAAAACCCAATTAGGAGGATTAAAACTTGGCTTTATCAAAGTGGGATACCAAGTGGTAATGGCGGAACGAGTAACCGTTCCAGAGAAATATCCAATGGCAAGACAGGTGACAACAACAGCTAATATTCGGGTGATTTTATTCATTTTTATATTTTTCTAATGTGAGCCAAATTTACTCAAATCTTTCTAACGATTAACCATCTATTCGAATAAACAAATAACGCAAAAAAAGTATCTTTGCGTAAATTTATACATTCATGATTTCAGCAAACGATTTTATTCCATCAAAATATACACATTCTATTGAAGAAGGCAATTTTCAATGGAGCGCGCCCAGCAATATTGCTCTTGTAAAATATTGGGGAAAAAAGGACAATCAAATTCCTGCGAATCCTTCGGTGAGTTTTACGTTGAATAATTGCAAAACGATTACTAAATTGACTTTCGCCAAAAAAAACATTTCCCCTGAGCTCAATGTGACGGGTAATAATTTCTCTTTTGATTTACTTTTTGAAGGAAAACAAAAAGAGGATTTCAAACCAAAGATTCAAAAATTTCTGGAACGAATTGAAATCTATTTACCGTTTTTAAAAGACTACCATTTTACGATTGACACGGAAAATACTTTTCCGCACAGTTCCGGAATTGCTTCATCGGCATCTGGAATGGCTGCTTTGGCGATGAACTTAATGAGTTTAGAAAAAGCACTAAACCCTGAAATGACCAAAGAATATTTTTATCAGAAAGCGTCTTTGCTTGCACGTTTGGGTTCAGGAAGCGCTTGCCGAAGTGTAAAAGGACAAGTTGTAGTGTGGGGAAATCATGCAAATATCTCCGAAAGTTCGGATTTATTTGGCGTGGAATTTCCAAATGCGATTCATGCTAATTTCAAGAATTTCCAAGATACTATTTTACTAGTTGACAAAGGTGAAAAACAAGTCTCGAGTACCGTTGGTCATGACTTGATGCACAACCATCCATTTGCCGAAAGGCGATTTGCTCAAGCACATGAAAATTTAGATGCACTGATTACTATTTTCGAAAGTGGCGATTTAAACGCGTTTATCAAAATTGTAGAGCGCGAAGCCTTGACGTTGCATGCCATGATGATGACCTCGATGCCGTATTTTATATTGATGAAACCGAATACGTTGGAGATTATAAATGCGATTTGGAAGTTTAGAAATGAGACTACAATTCCCGTTTGTTTTACGCTCGATGCCGGAGCAAATGTGCATGTTTTATATCCATTTGATCACAAAGAGAAAGTGTTACAATTTATTCAGCACGAATTAGTTGGCTATTGTCAAAATGGTCAGTACATTTGTGACGAAATTGGAAATGGAGCGGTATTGCTTTAATTTATTTATTTTTCACTATCTTTAATTTTTAAAGACCTGAAAACATGGACATTCAATCAGAGAAATTAGAATTGATACGATTGTTGTTAGAAACTGACGACACAGCCATAATCGAGGCCGTAAAAAATATTTTCAAATCACAAAAAAAAGAGGTTTGGAAAGATTTATCACCTGAACAACAAGAAGAAATCGACCTCGAAATTCAGGAAGCGAATCGTGGTGATCAACTCGAATTATAAAAATTAATTACTAATCACTCTTGATTTCCAAGCTTATATTGTTAACTTACTACACCATATGAAAGGACCTTTATTTTACTCAAAAATATTACTCTTTGGAGAATACGGAATTATTCGTGACTCAAAAGGGCTTTCAATTCCATATAATTTTTATAATGGTGCCCTCAAAAGAGACGGAAATCCGTCTGAAGAAGCGGTAAAATCAAATGGGAATTTAAGACGTTTTGTTGTCTATCTAGACACCTTACAGCACGAACACCCCAATCTGGTTACTTTTGATTTAGATCTCTTGAAAAACGATGTGGAAACCGGAATGTATTTTGATTCCAGTATTCCTCAGGGTTATGGCGTAGGCAGCAGTGGCGCACTTGTAGCCGCCATTTATGATAAATATGCTCAAAATAAAATTACCGTTCTGGAAAATTTGACTCGTGAAAAATTATTGCAGCTAAAAAATATATTTTCTCAAATGGAGAGTTTTTTTCACGGAAAAAGTTCTGGATTAGATCCTTTGAACAGTTATCTGAGTATCCCTATTTTAATCAATTCTAAAGATAACATTCAAGCTACCGGAATTCCAAATCAAAGCTTTGACGGCAAAGGAGCCGTATTTTTGTTAGATTCCGGAATTGTAGGCGAAACAGCTCCGATGGTGAATATTTTCATGGAAAACCTGAAAGACAAAGGATTCCGTGCCATGTTAAAAAATCAATTCGTAAAATATACGGATGCCTGCGTTGAAAATTTCCTAGGTGGTGACATGAAGTCATTGTTCATGAATACCAAGAAACTATCTAAAGTGGTCTTGAATAACTTTAAACCAATGATTCCGGAACAATTTCACAGCATCTGGCAACAAGGAATTGACAGTAATGATTATTATTTGAAATTATGTGGTTCTGGTGGCGGTGGTTACATCTTAGGATTCACAGAAGATTTAGAAAAAGCCAAAATTTCCCTGAAAGAGTATAAACTTGAAGTCGTGTACCAGTTTTAAACATCCTCTCCCCAACCCTATCCAAAGGAGAGGGAGAAGAAAACCTAAAATAGTACCCTTATTATTGGGAGCACATTCTTAAATAAATCTAAATGTTAAGCAGGCAGCACAAACTTCTCCTAATAAAAATTGCAAGTTTGTTCTCTGTGGTTAGAGGCTACAACATTCCGGTCATTATCCTGGCACAATACCTCTCAGCCATATTTATTTTGGCTCCTGACACAAGAGCTTTGGCTATTTTACTCGATTTCAATTTATTTATCTTGGTTTTTGCTTCATCACTAACAATTGCTTCGGGATATATTATCAATAATTTTTATGACAGCCAAAAAGATTTAATCAATCGCCCTAACAAGTCCATGTTAGATCGATTAGTGAGTCAAAAAACAAAACTAAATGTCTATTTTACATTGAATTTCATTGTTGCCTTAATGGCTCTGTTTGTTTCCTGGCGTGCTTTTTTCTTCTTTTCCCTTTACATTTTCGTTATTTGGTTTTATTCCCATAAAATAAAAAAATACCCTATAATAGGAAATTTGACAGCAGCTTTACTTGCCGTGACCCCTTTTTTTGCCATACTATTGTATTACTACAATCAGATCCCGTTTGAAGAAATTGAAAATTACAAAAGACAGCTTGGAGTAATATTTGTGCATGCCTCTTTTTTGTTCTTATTGCTGCTGATTCGGGAAATGATTAAAGATCTAGAAAATCTGAAAGGTGATTTGATTACTGATTATAAAACGATTCCCATTGTTTATGGCGAAGAAATTTCAAAAAAAATCATAACCTTTTTGACATTTCTTACCGTTTTACCCGTTTATGTTTTAATAGAAATTTACGATGTGGGATATATGGATATTTATTTTTATTCCTCTCTCATAATCCTTATTTTATGTCTGCTTTACTTGTGGAAATCAAATGCTAAACCACAATTCCTATTGCTTCATAATATCCTGAAATTTTTAATTGTCTCTGGAGTATTTTGTATTGTACTAATCGATCCGAGTGTTTTATGGCACGGTAAAAGATTGCTGATGATGCTTTAGATAATGCTTTTTTAAGAATTACAAAAACTAAAAAAACCTCCATTTCACGCTGGGCATTCTCTTGAAACAGAAAAAAGGTTCCTACTATAAAATTAAAAATCAAATTAATAAAAGCGCTAGTGAATTTTTAATTCTTATCTATGATGTGTTCAATAAAAACAAAAAAGAACAGATTTTATGCTTTATGGCATCGTAAAAACTCTTTTTCGGGTTCATTTCATTGCTAAACGCGATTCCGCAGAATTGTTATATGATCTTTTAAAGTTTTCTTGTTGACTCCCTTTCTTTCAATTTTGTCTTAATGACGACCGTTTCATAGGGAATGTGTTCTTCTTTAGATTCCAGTCGATCAATAAGCAGTTTAGCAGCAACTTCGCCTATTTCTATGCCATGCTGACTGACCGTGGTCAAACTGGGAGACAACCTACGGGAAGCCAATATACCATCGGCAAAACCTATGATAGAAAGTGATTCGGGAATTTTATATCCTTTTTTGAGTCCAATTCTCAAAGCAGCCACGGAGTCATTTTCGTCCAAAGCAAAAATCCCGTCAATTGTATTGGTATCAAAAATATTTTCTATGAGATTATTTAGATTTTCATCCGAATCAGTTCTCAGAATTAAAGCATTATTAACGGGAATATTGTTAATTTCCAGTGCCTTCAAATACCCATCGGCCCGCAATTTACCGACACTCAAATTATCAACCGAAGAAAACAACGCTATATTTTTGCACCCTAAATCAATCAAATGTTGAGTAGAATCGAGGGCCGAATCAAAATCATCCACAATAACTTTGTCACAATCAACTCCATCCGCAATTCGATCAAACATCACAATAGGAGTTCCATCATTAATGATTGCCGAGAAATGACTGTATTCCTGATTTTTTTGAGCCTCTTCAGACACTGAAACAATAAATCCGTCGATAGTACCATTACTGAGCATCTCCAAAGTATGCGCTTCTTTATCCAAAGATTCATTTGAAATACACATAATCACGTTGTATCCTTTTTCATCAGCCACTTTTTCGATACCACTAAATACTTTGGCAAAGAAAGAATTCAAAATATTAGGAATAATCACCCCAATGGTTTTTGTTTTCCTGTTTTTTAAGTTCAAACCAATTACGTTAGGCTTGTAATTTTTTAGCTTTGCGTATTCTTTTATTTTTATTTTGGTTAACTCACTAATTTCCGGACTATCATTAAGTGCTTTTGAAACTGTAGAAACAGAAACATTCAGTTCTTTTGCGATTTGTTTTAGTGTAGCTCTGGCTTTCATAAAAAAATGTTTATTGTAATTAATAAAGAAAAAAGGGACAAGATGTAAATAAATAGAATTTTAACAATTAGATCGACAAAAATAGCGATTATAATATAAAAATTGGTTCTGAAAAATGAGGAATATTCAATAAATTTACATAAAAATTCAAAACAAAACAATCTATCGACGGTTTCGATTAATTCTAAATTCATTGCCGGAAAAATATTTCAAATATACATTTGATAATCAGCACTAAAACAAGAAAAAAATAATCTTTTAAGGTATTTGTAATTAAAATAATTAATTGTACTTTTGCAACCCCTTTATTGGGGATGGAATGTTTAATTAAAATAATATTATGGACGCATTAAGCTACAAGACACAATCAGCAAGCAAAGCCACCGTTACAAAAGAGTGGATTGTTGTAGATGCTGATGGGCATAACTTAGGTCGTATGGCTTCGAAGATCGCAATGATCCTTAGAGGTAAATACAAAGCAAGTTATACGCCACATGTTGACTGTGGAGATAACGTAATTGTTATCAACTCAGAAAAAATCAACCTTACAGGAAACAAGATGAAAGAAAAAACTTACATCCGTCACACTGGTTATCCTGGAGGACAAAGAACTTTAACTGCTGAAGTATTGCAATCAAAAAACCCTGCATTACTAGTTGAAAAAGCGATAAAAGGAATGTTACCTAAAAACAAATTAGGTGCTGAACTTTTTAGAAATTTAAATGTTGTTGTAGGATCAGAGCACAAACAAGGCGCTCAAAAACCTAGAACAGTTAACCTTAACGATCTTAAGTAATGGGAGTTATTCACAAAATCGGTAGAAGAAAAACCGCTGTTGCACGTGTTTATGTTTCGGAAGGAACTGGAGTGATCACTGTAAACAAAAAAGCATTCGAAACATACTTCCCAACTGCAACGTTACAGTACAAAGTATTACAACCTATGTCCATGACAGAAAATGTAACAAACTTTGATGTAAAAGTGAACGTTTACGGAGGTGGTTCAACTGGACAAGCAGAAGCAGTAAGAATGGCATTAG
The DNA here is from genome assembly GCF_003968735.1 of Flavobacterium sp. RSP49. Classification (NCBI taxonomy): domain Bacteria; kingdom Pseudomonadati; phylum Bacteroidota; class Flavobacteriia; order Flavobacteriales; family Flavobacteriaceae; genus Flavobacterium; species Flavobacterium sp. RSP49. The sequence goes on from NZ_RYDN01000011.1 coordinate 65,808, forward strand.
CACGCGTTATGTGTGAAGTAAATGCTGAAAACAGAGCGATACTGAAACCAGAAGGTTTATTGACAAGAGATCCAAGAATGGTTGAACGTAAGAAATTCGGTCAGAAGAAAGCTCGTAAGAGATTCCAATTCTCTAAACGTTAATAGTACCTGTCTTGTATTATTTATACAAGACGTATTGATTATTAAATTTAAAAACAATGTTGTTGTTGTCCCGTTGAGACGGGAAATTAGTTTAGCATCTAAATGAAACCCAATTAAAAGATTGAATCTTTAAATTAAAAAGGAACATTGCTAATCAACAGAACGTAAACTAAACAAAAAATGTCAAACAAAGTAGAAGTAAAAGAATTACTAGAAGCAGGTGTACACTTCGGACACATGACTAGAAAATGGGATCCAAATATGGCCCCTTACATTTATATGGAGCGTAATGGTATACACATTATCAATCTTTATAAAACAGCAGCAAAAATTGAAGAAGCGAATGACGCTTTGAAAAAAATCGCTGCATCAGGTAGAAAAATATTATTCGTAGCTACCAAAAAACAAGCAAAAGACATCGTAGCTGAAAAAGCTAAAGCTGCAAACATGCCTTACATCACTGAAAGATGGCCTGGTGGAATGCTAACTAACTTCGTAACTATCCGTAAAGCTGTTAAAAAAATGGCAACTATTGATAAAATGAAGAAAGATGGTACTTTCATGACCCTTTCTAAAAAAGAGCGTTTGCAAGTAGATCGTCTTCGTGCTAAATTAGAGAAAAACTTAGGTTCAATCGCTGACATGTCAAGACTACCAGCTGCATTGTTCGTAGTTGATATCAAAGCAGAACATATCGCAATAAAAGAAGCTCAAAAATTAAACATTCCAGTTTTCGCTATGGTGGATACCAATTCTGACCCAAGAGAGGTTGAATTCGTAATTCCATCTAACGATGATGCTTCTAAATCAATTGACAAAATCTTAACTTTAGTAACTGGTGCAATTATCGAAGGACTTTCTGATAGAGGTTCTGATAAAGAAACTGATCTTCCTGTTGCTGAAGCAACAACCGAAGTAGTAGCTCCTGTTGCTGCTGAAGTAGCTGTTCCTGTTACTGAAACAGTAGCTCCAACTCCTGCAACTGAAGAATAAAAATAAATTTAAAGATTGAAGAATTTAAAGATAAAACTTATTGATTGTAAAATTGATAATGAACTCTTTAAATTTCTCAATCTTTTAATCTTTAAAATAAAAAAATTATGGCAACAATTACTGCTGCAGACGTAAATAAATTAAGAACAATCACTGGCGCAGGAATGATGGACTGCAAAAAAGCCTTGGTTGAAGCAGAAGGAGATTTTGATTTAGCTATCGAAAACTTACGTAAAAAAGGACAAAAAGTAGCCGCAAATCGTTCTGATAGAGAATCTACAGAAGGTGCTGCAATTGCTGTTGTTAACGCTGACAAAACTGTCGGAGTTGTGATCACATTAAACTGTGAAACTGACTTCGTAGGGATGAACGAAAACTTTGTAAAAATGGCTACTGAAATGGCTAATTTAGCATTGAACTTCAACACAAAAGAAGAATTTTTAGCGGCTGATTTCAATGGAATCACTGTTGCTGATAAATTAATCGAGCAAACTGGTGTTATCGGTGAAAAATTAGAAATCAGAACTTTCGAGAAATTAGAAGGTGCTTTTATCGGATCTTACATTCACTCCGGAAACAAAATTGCTACTTTAGTGGCGCTATCTGCAAATGTAGAAGGTGCTGAGGAAGTTTCAAGAAACGTGTCTATGCAAGCAGCTGCAATGGCTCCAATTGCTTTAGACGAAACGGGTGTTGATGCTGACACAATCGCTAAAGAAATAGAAATTGCTAAAGATATCCTACGTCAAGAAGGAAAACCAGAAGCAATGTTAGACAATATCGCTAAAGGTAAACTAGCCCGTTTCTTTAAAGACAATACGTTAGTAAACCAAGATTATATCAAAGACAACAAAATGAGCGTTGCTGCTTATGTTAAATCTTTAGACAAAGATCTTATCGTTACCGGTTTTAAAAGAGCTGCGTTAGGATAATCATCCTAAAATGGTTTTAGAATCTCTAAATTTATTTTAGAAGTTTTCTAACCTCAATACAAAATCCCATTTTGTTCTAAAACAAGATGGGATTTTTTTTGTTTGAAAAAAAATTAAAACACTAAATTTGAAATTTAATTTTTATTTATGTTCAAAACCAAAAAAGAACTTGTATTCGTTATTCTCGCCGGAATATTCATTACTAACGCCGTTACTGCTGAACTCATCGGTGGGAAACTGATACAAATAGGTCCGTTTGTAATGAGCATCGGTATTTTGCCTTGGCCTATTGTTTTCCTGACAACTGATTTAATCAATGAATACTTTGGAGAAAAAGGAGTAAAGAAATTGTCCTTAATCACAGCCGGTTTAATCGTCTACTCTTTCCTTGTTTTACTTTTTGCGATCAATATTCCCGCCGCAAAAGGAATAAGCCCAGTCAATGACGAACAGTTTTTTGCCGTTTTTGGACAAAGCATGTGGATCATAGTGGGAAGTATCATTGCGTTCCTAGTTTCTCAATTGATAGACGTAAGCGTTTTTTGGTTTTTCAAAAACCGTACAGGAAACAAAAAAATATGGCTCAGAGCTACGGGTTCTACTATCATTTCGCAATTATTCGATTCTTTTATTGTGTTGGGAATTGCTTTTTGGTTGCCCGGAAAAATAAACTTTGATACATTTTTAACCTCCGCCTTAACAGGCTATACATTTAAACTTGGTATTGCCATTCTCTTGACTCCTTTAATTTACTTGGGTCACTATTTAATAAAAAACTATTTAGCCACTGATAACAAATGATTACAGACGATAAACCTCGCTGTGGATGGTGTACTTCTAGCGTTTTGTATAAAAAATACCACGACGAAGAATGGGGTGTTCCCGTGTATGAGGACGCCACTTTATTTGAATTTTTACTACTTGAAACGTTTCAGGCTGGACTCAGTTGGATTACTATTTTGAACAAGAGAGAAAATTTTAGAGCTGCTTTTAACCAATTTGACTATAAAAAAACAGCATTTTATACCGAAAATAAAATTCAGGAATTACTCCTTGATGCAGGAATTATTCGCAATCAGTTAAAAATTCGCGCAGCCGTTTCTAATGCTACTGCCTTTATGAAAGTACAAGAGGAATTTGGCGGTTTTTCAAAATATATTTGGGAATTTACTGGAGGAAAACCCATTCAAAACAACCGACAATCTCTAAAAGAAGTTCCTGCAACCACTCCACTTTCGGATAAAATAAGCAAAGATTTGAAAAAACGCGGATTCAAATTCGTTGGTTCTACAGTAGTTTATGCACTCATGCAAGCCACCGGAATGGTTGATGATCACGTTGCAGATTGCTGGAAAAAACAGTAGTGAGTAATCCGTTTTCGACAGTTAAATTATCAAATAAAACTTTAAATCCGAAACTTTAATCAAAAAAACCATTACATTTGTTTCACACTTTAGGGGTGTCTACAACATTGTAGGCTGAGAATTACCCTCTGAACCTGATCTAGTTCATACTAGCGTAGGGAAAAGTAAGATGACTTCCTAGTACATTTATGTACTCTTGTAGCCATTCCTAAAGTATAACTGTATACTAAATTCAAAAGGAATGGAACTCAAAATCAACAATCAAACGAAACAATTTGCAACTGACAGTCTTACTGTTCAGGCACTTCTTGACTTCGAAATTCCCATAAAACAAAACGGAATTGCCGTAGCCATAAACAATACCGTGATCCCAAAATCCGACTGGAATTCTTACCAGATACAAGAAACCGATAACATTCTAATCATCTCTGCAACTCAAGGAGGATAGTTTGGCTGCTCGGGCGGGCTATCCATTTCAAGTCCGCAGTTGCAATCCTATAAAACATAGTCTTAGTCAAAGCTTCCTTACGGTCGCATCACTAATCCTTGTTTTATCTGGCTTTCCACTTTACGGGCTTTCCATTACTATCCCTAGCAGAACTCCGACTACTAAAAAATTATTTTATCAATAAAGCTTTAAAAGCTTTAAAAACTAAAACAAAAAAATCTGCCGAATCAGCCGAATCTGCGTGAAAAATAGAAAAATAACCTAAGACCTTTATAAATGAATACCGAAGAAAAAATTTCAAGAACTCCTTTTCCAAACTCTACAAAAATTTACGTAGACGGAACCATTCATCCCATAAAAGTAGCGATGCGAGAAATTGTATTAGCTGACACTAAAATGTCAAACGGCCGAATAGAAAAAAATCCACCTATAACGGTTTATGATACTTCGGGCCCATTTACCGACCCAAATATCGAAATTGACATTCGAAAAGGATTGCCCCGCATTCGGGAACAATGGATTCTAGATCGCAATGATGTAGAAGCACTGACTGAAATCTCTTCCGAATACGGGAAAAAGCGTTTGAATGACAAAAAATTAAACGAATTGCGTTTTGAATATTTGCACAAACCCATGCGCGCCAAAAAAGGAGCCAACGTTTCCCAATTGTATTATGCAAAACAAGGAATCATTACTCCAGAAATGGAATACATCGCCATTCGTGAAAACCAACGATTGGAGTTGATAAACGATCAAACCAAGGCCATGCAACAGCAACACGAAGGAAATAGCTGGGGCGCAAACACTCCCTCTCCTTCGGGGAGGGATGGGGTGGGGAAAATCACCCCTGAATTTGTCCGCAGCGAAGTAGCAAGAGGCCGTGCCATAATTCCAAATAACATCAACCATCCTGAAAGTGAGCCTATGATTGTAGGTCGTAACTTCTTGGTAAAAATTAATGCTAACATTGGCAACAGCGCCGTAACCTCAACAATCGAAGAGGAAGTTGAAAAAGCAGTTTGGGCTTGCCGCTGGGGAGCTGACACGATTATGGATTTATCAACCGGTAAAAACATTCACGAAACCAGAGAATGGATTATCCGAAATTCTCCTGTGCCAATTGGAACCGTGCCTATTTACCAAGCTTTGGAAAAAGTAAATGGCGTGGCCGAAGATCTCACTTGGGAAGTCTATCGGGATACGTTAATAGAACAAGCAGAACAAGGGGTTTCCTATTTTACCATCCATGCCGGTGTTTTATTGCGCTACATCCATTTGACTGCGGAACGTGTTACCGGTATTGTTTCCCGTGGCGGTTCGATTATGGCAAAATGGTGTTTGTTTCACCATAAAGAAAACTTTCTTTACACTCATTTTGAAGATATATGCGAAATCATGAAACAATATGACGTAGCGTTTTCATTAGGAGATGGGTTGCGTCCCGGTTCTATTGCCGATGCGAATGATGCCGCTCAGTTTGCCGAATTAGAAACACTCGGTGAACTGACAAAAATCGCCTGGAAACACGATGTACAAGTATTTATTGAAGGCCCCGGTCACGTGCCCATGCACATGATTAAGGAAAACATGGACAAACAATTAGAGCACTGTGATGAAGCTCCTTTTTATACTTTAGGACCATTAACTACTGATATTGCTCCAGGTTATGATCACATCACCTCTGCAATTGGAGCTGCTATGATTGGCTGGTATGGTTGTGCGATGTTGTGCTACGTGACACCAAAAGAACACCTTGGTTTACCCAACAAAAAAGACGTTAAAGACGGCGTAATCACGTATAAGATTTCGGCTCATGCTGCTGATTTGGCCAAAGGGCATCCCGGATCGCAATACCGTGACAATGCTTTGAGCAAAGCCCGTTTTGAATTCCGTTGGGAAGACCAATTCAACTTATCCTTAGATCCCGATACAGCTCGTGAATTTCATGATGAAACATTACCGGCAGATGGTGCCAAAGTAGCTCATTTTTGTTCCATGTGTGGACCCAAATTTTGTTCGATGAAGATCTCGCAAGAAATTCGGGATGTCGCCGAAGCCGAAAAAGGAATGAAAGAAAAATCACAAGAATTTGTAGAAAGCGGAAAAGAAATTTACATATAAGACAATAGAGAAAAGATTATGATCGTAATCACAAATCCAATTCCTATAACTAACCAAATCGACACCATTCATTCTCTTTTTGAGAATGGACTGGAGTTGCTTCATATTCGGAAACCTGATTTTTCAGAAACAGAAATGAACGCTTTTTTATCCGAAATAAAATCCGATTTCAGAAAGCAATTGGTTTTGCACAGTCATCATCAACTGGCCTCCGCAGCTGGAATAGATCGAATTCATTTTACAGAAAAAGCAAGAATTGAAACATTCGAGCAAGGTTTAAAAAACTGGAAAGAAAATGGGTTTAAACTCTCTACTTCGATTCACAATATGATCGATTTTGAACAACTATCCAATGTTTTTGACTATGCTTTTTTCGGGCCGGTTTTCGAAAGTATTTCTAAACCAAATTATGCTTCGGATATTGACTTTAAAAAAGCATTGCAACAAAGGAAGAATAACGAAACTTCATTAGTAGCACTTGGAGGAATTACTTCTGATAAAATCAAAACTGCATTAGAATATGGCTTTGATGATGTGGCTCTTTTAGGAACCCTTTGGAACTGTAATAATCCAATAGAAAATTTTAAACAATGCCAGAAAACAGACCTTTCGCAATAACCATTGCAGGCTTAGATCCTTCTGCAGGCGCGGGAGTTTTAGCAGACATCAAGACATTCGAGCAACATAACGTTTATGGTTTTGCCGTCAATACTGGCAACACCATTCAAACCGAAAAGGAGTTCTTCGAAATACAATGGACTGACTTAGATTTTGTTTTGAAATCCTTAGAAAAATTGTTCAAAAATCACACTATTAAAGCAGTAAAAATTGGAATAGTTCCTTCATTAGATTATCTAAAAGAAATTGTTTTTGTTATAAAAAAACTTTCGACAAAAACAAAGATTGTATGGGATACCGTTTTAAAATCGACAACCGAATTTCGTTTTATAACTATAGACAATCAAGATGTTTTAATTGAATTATTAAAAAAAATAGATTTAATAACACCCAATTACAATGAAATTTTACAACTTTCCGTAGTAGAAAAAAATCCTGAATTAATTGCTCACGATGTATCCAAACATTGTGCTGTATTGCTAAAAGGCGGTCACAATCCTCGGGCAATTGGTGTTGACTGTTTGTATACCGGAAAGGAAACCTTCATGCTTACGCCAAATAACACTTCGGTTTTCGAGAAACACGGCTCCGGCTGCGTATTATCATCAGCGATTACAGCCAATTTAGCTCTGGGACAAGATTTAAAGGCAGCCTGCATCAATGCGAAAATATATATAGAAACGTACTTAAAATCGAACAAAACCAAATTAGGATACCATCATGTATAATAAGCTACACTACATTTCGCAAGGAACTACTGTCGAAGAACAATTGCACAACATTCACAAAGCACTGGACAATGGTTGCCATTGGATACAATTGCGATTCAAAAATCAAAACGCGCTTGAAGTTTTCACTTTGGCGGAAGCCGTAAAAATGTTATGTAAAGAATATTTAGCCACTTTTATCATCAATGACAACGTGCATTTGGTAAAGCAATTGGATGCCGATGGCGTTCATTTGGGCTTAAGTGATATGAAAGTGGAAGAAGCAAGACTAATTTTAGGAACAACAAAAATCATTGGAGGAACGGCAAATACTTTTATAGATGTGCGCCAAAGGACAGCCGAAAACTGTGATTATATAGGTCTGGGTCCGTTCCAATTCACGACAACCAAACAAAATTTAAGTCCCATTTTAGGATTGGAAGGGTATCGATTGATTATCCAACAAATGAAAATAAAAAACATCCAAATTCCCATTTATGCCATTGGAGGAATCACACTAGAAAACGTAGAAGACCTGATGGAAACTGGAATTCAGGGTATTGCAGTTTCTGGTTTGATCACCCAAAGCAAAAATCCATCTCAACTCATCAAGCAACTTAACGACAAATTATATGGTACCATTTAAAATAGGAGACAAGACCTTTCATTCCCGCTTGTTTTTAGGCACAGGAAAATTCGGTTCTAATCAACAGATGGAAGAAGCCATTTTAGCCTCTGGAACCGAGTTAGTAACCGTAGCGCTAAAACGTATCGATTTAGAAACGGAAACCGATGCCATTTTATCCCATCTCAAACATCCGCTGATTAATTTGCTACCCAATACTTCTGGCGCACGAAATGCCAAAGAAGCGGTTTTTGCGGCACAACTAGCACGAGAAGCGTTGGAGACCAATTGGCTTAAACTGGAAATTCATCCCGATCCAAAATATTTGATGCCCGATGCAATCGAAACCTTAAAAGCTACGGAAGCATTAGCCAAATTAGGATTTATCGTTTTGCCTTACATCCATGCCGACCCCGTTTTATGTAAACGACTGGAAGACGCAGGAACTTCGGCGGTGATGCCTTTAGGTTCTCCAATTGGTAGCAACAAAGGATTAAAAACCATCGATTTTTTAGAAATAATAATTGAACAGAGCAGAGTTCCCGTGATTATAGACGCTGGAATTGGCGCACCATCCGATGCAGCAAAAGCGATGGAACTCGGAGCTGACGCGGTTTTAGTAAACACAGCAATAGCAGTAGCTGGAAATCCTATATTGATGGCAGAAGCTTTTAGAGAAGCCGTTATTGCTGGTCGAAAAGCATTCGAATCACAATTAGCCCAAAAAGTAAATCGTGCAATGGCTTCAAGTCCTTTGACCGCGTTTTTGTATGAGTAATCTATTTTTGGTCTATTTACAAGAAAACTGTTGAAAAAATGGCACGCAGATTTTACAGATTTTCGCAGATGGGAAATAAAAAATCGGCTAAAATTCCTAAAATATACGTGTAACAAAAAATTATAAATCGCATTGAAATAGCTAGATTTAATTTATAATGAGTACTATATTTTTGGTCTATTTACAAGAAAACTATTGAGAAAATGGCACGCAGATTTTACAGATTTACACAGATGGGAAATAAAAAAATGGCTCAAATTCCTAAAATATACGTGCAACAAAAAATTATAAATCGCATTGAAATAGCTAGATTTAATTTATAATGAGTACTATATTTTTGGTCTATTTACAAGAAAACTG
>NZ_RYDN01000011.1:74904-100830 GCF_003968735.1 Flavobacterium sp. RSP49
AAAATTATAAATCGCATTGAAATAGCTAGATTTAATTTATAATGAGTACTATATTTTTGGTCTATTTACAAGAAAACTGTTGAAAAAATGGCACGCAGATTTACGCATATAAAAACTTAAAAAGAATCTGCAAAAATTCGCATAATTTACAGACTACAGAAATTTATAGTTGTATTAAAATAACTACATTTAGTTTTTAATTAGTACTAATTTTTAAATTCTTAAAAATGACCGAAAACGACATATCATTCAAAATAAGAGGAGCCATTTTCAAAGTGTACAATACACTCGGTCCAGGTTTATTTGAATCTGTTTATGAAAGCGCTTTGTATTATGAATTAACTAAAATAAATTTAAAAGTTGAAAGACAATTAGAAATCACTATTCCTTACGATGAAATCATATTAGATGTTGCTTTTAAAATTGATTTATTAGTAGAAGACAAAGTAATTATTGAATTGAAATCTGTCGAAGGTTTAGCACCTATTCATTACAAACAAATTACAAACTATTTAAAACTTACTAATAAAAAATTAGGCCTACTTGTCAATTTTAATACAGACTCTATTATAGATGACATTAAACGAATTGCAAATAAATTATAATTAAGGATTAAAAATTAGCACGCAGATTTCACATATTTATACAGCTAAAATTAAAAAAACGGTTAAAAAAATCTGCGAAAATTTGCAGAATCTGCATGCCAAAAACCGCATATCCTTTTTGCGAAAAAAAATAAAACAATGAACACATTTAGATCGGTTTTTGACAACTATGATTGGGAAACAATCAAAACAAAAATATACCATACCACTTCGATAGAAGTCGAATCTGCGTTAGGCAAAAACAAACGCAGTCTCGATGATTTTTTGACGTTGATTTCACCAGCTGCCAAACCTTACTTAGAGCAAATGGCACAACTCACACAGGAATCAACCAAAAAAAGATTTGGCAAAACGATTCAAATGTATGCCCCTTTGTATTTAAGCAACGAGTGTCAGAACATTTGTACGTATTGTGGGTTTAGTTTAAACAACAAAATCAAACGAAAAACACTGACCGAGAATGAAATTACGCAAGAAATTGAAGTCTTAAAAAAAGCAGGATTTGATCATGTTTTATTAGTTACAGGCGAAGCCAATCAGACCGTAAACATTCATTATTTTCTAAAGGCAATTGCGCAAATAAAAAATGATTTCTCCACCATTTCAGCCGAAGTACAACCCTTGTCAACAGAAGAATACGAACAATTACACGAAGCCGGTGTCTATTCTATTTTAGTCTATCAGGAAACCTACCACCGAGATGTTTACAAACAGTACCATACCAAAGGAAAGAAATCCAATTTTGATTTTCGTTTAGAAACACCCGATCGCATAGGAACTGCGGGCATTCATAAAATAGGCTTGGGTGTCTTATTGGGATTAGAAGATTGGCGCACTGACAGTTTTTTTAATGCCTTGCATTTAGATTATTTACAAAAAACGTATTGGCAAACGAAATATGCAGTTTCATTTCCCAGATTACGACCGGCAGAAGGTGTAATTAAACCCAACTTTATCATGGATGATGCTGATTTGACCCAGCTCATTTGTGCCTACCGTTTGTGGAATGAAGACTTAGAAATCTCCCTGTCTACCCGGGAGAACGAAAAATTCCGGGACAATATTATTCCCATTGGAATCACTAGTATGAGTGCCGGTTCTAAAACTAATCCTGGCGGATATGCTGTTGATCCGCAATCTTTGGAACAATTTGAAATCAGTGACGAACGTTCTGCGGCAGAGATTGCAAAAATTATTTCCAGCAAAGGATACGAGCCCGTTTGGAAAGATTGGGACAGAAATTTTAGTCAAAAGTCGAAAGTCTAAAAGTTTAGAAATCAACAAAAAAATTAGACAAGAGACAAGAGTCTAAAAATTTAGAAAGCAACATGGGGCCACACCTTAATATTTATTACTAATAGCAACTAACTTTAAAAAAGTTCTCGACTGCGCTCGAACTGACTTGTTTTTAACTTTTGACTTTAAAACTTTATGACTTTTGACTTTATGACTTTTGACTTTATGACTTTCCAACTTTATGACTTCTCAACTTTAAGACTAAAAAAATGAGTATTATTCAAGATTTTTTACGCTATAACCGCCAGATGATGATGCCGGAAATAGGCGATTCCGGACAGGAAAAACTCAAAAAAGCGAAAGTTTTAGTGATCGGCGCAGGCGGATTGGGTTGTCCAATCTTACAATATATTGCAACGGCCGGAGTAGGAACTATTGGTATAGTTGATTTTGACAAAATCGAATTGCACAACTTACACCGTCAAATTTTATATACGGAGAGGCACGTTGGTCAATTAAAAGCAATCACGGCAAAATCGGTTATAGAAACTCTGAATCCATTGATTAATGTTGTTGCTTTTGAAGAAAAATTAACCTTTAAAAATGCAGTACAAATCATCCAGGATTTTGATGTAATTGTTGACGGTTGTGATAATTTCAAAACCCGTTATCTGGTAAATGATACTTGCGTAACATTAGGAAAATCATTAATTTACGGCAGCATCTTAAAATTCGAGGGGCAAATGTCCGTTTTTAACCATAATGGAAATAAAAATCTTCGGGACTTATTCCCAGAACCTCCAAATCCTAAAGATGTTCCTAATTGTGATTTGAACGGAGTACTGGGTACGCTCCCTGGGATTATTGGCACTATGATGGCGCATGAAACGTTGAAACTTGTTATGGATTTACCGACATTGGAAAATGAATTGGTTCTTTTTAATACGCTGGATTGGAGTTTTAAGAAGCTGGAATTTTAAGAGTTATTTACTTTTTAAAATTTCCATAAAATCTGTTCTGTCGATTTCCCTGCAACCTAAACTTTCAAGATGCGGATTATAAACCTGACAATCCAAAAGTTTGTAATCTTCTTTTTTTAATTGGTTGACCAAAGCTATAAAAGCCGTTTTCGACGCATTAGATACTTTCGAGAACATACTTTCACCACAAAAAACACCTCCCAAATCAATTCCATATAAACCACCAACTAATACTTTATCTTGCCAAACCTCAACTGATTTTGCAATACCTGATTCATGCAGCTTACAATAGGCTTCAATCATGTCATTGGTAATCCAAGTCCCGTTTTGACCGTCACGTTCTATATTTTGACAATTTGAAATTACATCTCTGAAATTTTGATTGAAAGTAACACTGAAAATATTCCGGTTCAGGATATTTCGCATGCTTTTAGATACAATCAATTCATCGAGAAACAGCACCATTCTGGGATTTGGAGACCACCACATAATGGGTTCTCCCGCTTCAAACCAAGGAAAAATGCCACTTTGATACGCAAGTCGCAAGCGTTCCGGGGACAAATCACCTCCAATGGCCAAAATTCCGTCATGATTTGCTTGGTCAACAGGAGGAAAAAATAAGGTTGGGGATAAATAATACATTTTTCAATTTCAAAAATCAATAGCAATTTCAAAAAATAAAAAAGTCAGAAATTCAAGTAAAACTCAAACTTCTGACTTCTAAATTCTAACTTTTTCATCCCTTAGAAAGGCAAATCGTCTGCTTCTTCTTCGTTTAGGTTTGTTGCTGGTGCAAATGCTTCAGCAGCCGGCATCGGAGGCATTTGAGCAGCAGTGGCTTCTGTGGCTACTCTTTCTACTCTCCATCCTTGAATTGCATTAAAATATTTAGTCACTCCTTGTGGGTCAACCCATTCGCGTCCTCTTAAATTGATCGAAACTTTAACCGCTTCACCCACTTTAAAACTGTTCAATAAATCGCATTTATCTTGTACAAATTCTACTAAAATATGTTGTGGATATTGCTCCTCAGTGGTTACGACCAATTCTCTTTTTAAGAAACTTCCGCTTCCCACATTTTTTGCATCCCCAAGCATTTTAATTTTTCCTGTAACTTCCATCTTCGTTGTTTTTAATGTTATTTATATTATTTTTTTGCCAAAAGTACTTTCCAAGCCGATAAGACATCATTCTCATTCAGGTATTTTTTTGCCTCCAAGTGTACTTTTTGCTGGTCATCAGCACTTAAAACTCCTTTTACAGCAAAATTCTGTTTTACAAATATACTAACTTCTTCCATTGTGGGCAAGGCTTCTATATTCCCTAACATCCCTAAATCATTTCCGCTAAAAACCGAACTTTCTTTAACAAAATTTGGAATGGCATCCACTCCAATTCCTAAAGTAGACAATGGTTTTGGCACTTCAAAAAGCCCTTGGTTTGATCTGGAATACCAATTGCCGCCTAACCTGGAAACCAAGTCAATTTTATATTGATCAATCGCACCATTTTCGTCTAAAACAAACTCGTCAATATGAATGCGGACAACTTCACACAGCACCAAATTCCCTGCACCTCCTTCTGTTCCTAACGGAATAATCTGAGTGACTTTGCATTCAAATTGAACCGGTGATTCTTTTACTCGAAAGGGTTTCACCACCTCCGAAGTAATCGGCGTCAAGCCTGATTTTAAAAACTCATCCACACCATCAGCATACTCTGTACTGGCCAGCGAAATCTGTTGTACCATGTCATAATTCACCACATTAATAACTACTTCCCGAGTTGCTTCAGCATTGATCAACGTGTGTTTTATCGAATTATCACGAACGCGCCTTGCTGGTGAAAAAATAAGGATTGGAGGATTGGCGCTGAACACATTAAAAAAACTAAAAGGCGATACATTAGCATTACCTTCCGCATCCATAGTACTGGCAAAAGCAATAGGTCTAGGTCCAACTGAACTTTGCAAATAGCCTTGTAATTTTGCTGTTTCGATACTTTTAGGATCAATCGTAATCATATTTTTTACTTTATAGCAGTGTGGTACAAAAGTAAACAAATCGGATCAGTTTATGAAAGAGTATATCCAATTAGAATAAAATTACATCTGAATTTACTCTGAAAAAAAATCTTTCTTTAAAACTAAAATACCACAGCGTTTATTTCGTTATATTTATAATTCAAATTTTCATTTATGCAGTTTTCTGAAAGAAGAAATACAACCCGTTGGATTATAATTTCTGCCTCTTTTTTAATCATTTCACTGATTCTTTGGAACACATACACTTTTTTTCAAATCTTCAAAAACGAAGAACGATTAAAAATGAATCTTTGGGCACAAGCCCAAAAAACACTCATTAATGCCAATGAAAATACAGATGTTGATCTTCCGTTGCAAATTTTCAGTGACAACACTTCAATTCCTATTATACTGACAGAGAATGACAGCATCATAAACACCGTAAATATTGACGATGCTATTGTAAAAAATAATTCAAAGGCAGCCGCATTCTTGCATAACCTGAAAAACGAAAACGTGCCCATAGTCATTGAGTATGTTCCTGGGAAATTTCAAAAATTATATTACGGCAACTCGGCTTTACTGAATAAATTGAAATATTATCCCGTTGCTTTAGTGCTGATCATAGTGCTTTTTGGCGGTTTAGTTTATAATTTTTATAGAAGCACCAAAATGGCAACACAAAACAAACTTTGGGCAGGAATGGCGAAGGAAACGGCGCATCAGATAGGAACGCCGCTCTCGTCACTGATAGGCTGGGTTGAACTCCTAAAATCTGAAAACATGGATGAAAGTACTACTTTTGAAATTGAAAAAGATATTGAGCGTTTGCAAACCATTACCGATCGTTTCTCAAAAATAGGATCGGAACCCAAATTAGAAAACAAAGATATTGTAGCCGAAACACAGCAATCTTACGACTATTTGCAATCCCGATTCTCCAAACAAATTGAGTTTTCGTTCCAAGCGCCAAAAACTCCTATTATGGTATCTCTTAATCCTACGCTGCACAGTTGGACCATCGAGAATTTAGTAAAAAACGCTATCGATGCAATGAAAGGAAAAGGAAAATTAGCTTTAGAAATTGTACAAGAAGGCGATTGTGTAAAAATAAATGTTTCTGATACCGGTGGAGGAATTCAGAAACAACAATTCAAAAGTATTTTTGAACCAGGTTTTACAACTAAAAAAAGAGGTTGGGGATTGGGACTTTCACTAACCAAAAGAATCGTGGAAGAATACCACAAAGGAACCATAAAAGTCTTGAATTCCGAAATTGGAAAAGGAACAACGATGCAAGTGAGTTTTAAAAAAAACAACCTAGCGTAATGGAACTCCAAACCATGTAACTTTAGAAAACATTGTTTTTCTGACTATTTTGGACTTACTTAAATAATTTTTCACAAACAATGCGTGCTCTTCGGCTTGCGCCAAAGAGGCTTCAATTGATTTTTTAATCGATGCTACATTAGATGTGTTTTGATTACCAGTGGAGCCCAAACTGTACATATCGTTTTGACATTTTACGAGTTTCATTCTTGGAATTTCAATCATTCGGCTAATTTCAGTATCTGAAAAAGAAGGCTTAAACTTATTATTTCTGTAGTGTATGAAATCATTCAACAATACAACCGCTTCATTCAATTCGATGACAACCACATTTAATTTTTCAATATTCATGTTGTGCCGCAAAAAAGTCCTTTGTTCCTTTTTGCCTTCGTAACGCTCCAGAATCATAGCATTTTTTACTCCATTTCTTGCTATTCTTTCTGCTGAGGCAAACAACTGATCGGCTTCAGACAAAGCATTGTATTTGTTGATTTCTTTCTCAAAATCAAAATGGTTCTTGGTTATACTACTTTGGATCTTTCCTTCATAAAACTCACCATTAGTAATAGGAAAATTCGAAAATTGCCACAAATAATCAAATGGAATGTGCGAAGCGATTATTTTAGCCGGATCAGACTTAAAATAAATATTGTTCAGCTTTTTTGAAAATCGCCCATTATTGACATACCCTGAACCCCATGTGGGATCAAATACATACCACTTTTTGTCAATTTTAGCTGCTGTCCAAGCATGAGCCAAGTCACTTACTTTTCCGTTTTGTTTGGTATATCCTTCAATGATATAAGATTGGACTCCTATCTTTTGCACAAGCGCATTAAAAACCGTTGCATAATGAATGCAAACCCCTTTTTTAGTTTTTAATGTCTTCGTTATTTTCTCAGCTTCTGTTTCATTGGGATTCACAGCATACCTATTCGCAACATCATAGCTGATGTTAGATGCGGTCCAATAGAAAGCAGCTCTTATTTTATCGGTTTCTGTATTAAAATTAGCATTGATATAGGAACCAATAGCATCTATAGAAGTTGTTGAATTAGCAGGAACAGCATCCATTTTAGCATCAACTAACAAATATCCTGAATAAACCTGTCCAGCACTCAGAAGAGAGAAAAAGAGGGAAAGAAACAAAAATATATTTTTCATAATCTCGAATGTAAGTTCCCTAAATCAGAGAAGGGAACCGGTATTCACCTGTCCCCTTTTAAACTAAAATCATACCAATTTACTCGATTTCTGCAATTATTATAAATTGGTTTTTATGCTTGTTGCTAAGGCTTCAAATTCCTCATTGGACAAGGATACTTTATTTTGAAAACGCATTTCGTCCATTTCATTCAACGGAATTAAATGTACGTGCGCATGGGGAACTTCGAGTCCTACAACCGCCATTCCGATCCGTTTACACGGAACTGTTTTTTCAAGGGCAACTGCTATTTTTTTAGAAAATTGCATCAGCCCTATATATAAATCATCTTCGATTTCAAAAATCTTATCAATTTCTTGTTTTGGGATACAAAGGGTATGTCCTTTTGCATTTGGATTTACATCTAAAAAAGCCAGAAAATTTTCATCCTCTGCAATTTTATAGCATGGAATTTCTCCATTTATGATTTTTGTAAATATACTTGACATTGTGAAATTGGTTAATTGTTGAATCGATTAATCGGTTAACCGAATAAACCTTTAATTAGTCGCGAGATATTTCTAATATTTCGAATTTCAACACACCGTTTGGAACCGTGATCTCAGCAAATTCTCCAACTGATTTCCCTAATAAACCTTTCCCAATAGGTGAGGTTACCGAGATTTTACCCGTTTTTAAATCAGCTTCACTTTCGGCAACTAACGTATAGGTCATTTCCATTCCGTTGGTTTGATTTTTAATTTTTACATTCGATAAAACCAATACTTTAGAAAGATCTAAATGAGATTCATCAATCAATCTGGCGTTAGAATGTACTTCTTCCATTTTAGCAATACGCATTTCCAGCATCCCTTGTGCTTCTTTTGCGGCATCGTATTCTGCATTCTCAGAAAGATCGCCCTTATCTCGTGCTTCGGCTATATCAGCAGAGGCTTTTGGGCGCATTACGCTTTTTAAATAATCCAATTCTTCTCTTAATTTCTTTAACCCTTCTGCGGTGTAATACGATACTGTACTCATAACTTATTCCTTTATATAAATAGAAAAAATCCCATCAGGACGGGATTTCTTTCCACAAAGATACTACTATATTTTTTTTTGCCTATAAATATATGTTAATCATATATAATTCAAAGTTAAATAAATTAAATTTGTTTCACTAATACTTTGACTATATTTTAAAATGAAAAAATACGCACTGGTTTTTCTTGTCATTCCTTTCCTTTTTTCGTGTAGTGATTCTGGTTTTAACAACACCAATCCATTTGTGCCTAATTATACTTTCGTCGTAGACCTAAACCTGAATTTGCCGGAATACTCTAATCTAAAATTCGTTAGTAATGCTGTTTATGTAACCGGAATAGGCGCTCGAGGCGTTATCGTTTTTAATACCGGTAGTGGATACAATGCTTTTGATGCGGCTTGCCCCAATCAAGCGATAAGTTCCTGCTCTACCATGACTATAAAAGGAATCAATGCCCTTTGCGGGTGTGACAGCGAAGAATACAGTTTATTTACCGGACAAGGAACTTTACAATATCCCATGAAGCAATATCGGGTTCAAGTCAATGGAACGTCACTTCGAGTTTATAATTAATTACAACTTATAACACACCGATAACAAGAATACTCGCGGCAAAACAAATGTGGTGCGCTCGCTAACCAAATAGTCCGGAAAAGAATAATCGTTTTTGACTTTGTTATCGAATAGATTATTTACGGTCAATTGAAAGCCAAAAGCACTATTTTTCTTTTGATAACAAAGACGATGTATTGGAACATTAATTTATACCAACAAATCCAACACTAAGGATGGAAACAACCCTAATGCGATATTCAACACAATTGCTACAATGGCAACCGCATAAATAACAACCGGCGTTCCTTTTCGTTCCTCGTTTGGTTCTTTAGTGTACATCGCCAAAATCAATTTGAAGTAGTACCCAACGCTTATAATCGAATTGATCACTGCTACGATCACTAAAGTCAAATAACCCGCTTGAATCGTTTGATTGAACAAAACCAACTTAGCAAAGAAACCCGCAAAAATAGGAATACCTGCCATAGAAAGTAAAGCTGCCGTAAGAATGGCCGCTAATAAAGGGTTGGTTTTTCCTAATCCGTGGAAATTTACAACATCTTCGTTGTCTCTATTTTTACAAACGTATAAAATCACACAAAAAGCAGCGATTCCAGATAAAGAATACGCTGAGGCATAATACAACAAACTTCCAGCTGATGTAGACAAACTCAACAAAGTCATCAACATAAAACCGGCATGAGAAACGCCAGAAAAAGCCAACATACGTTTCACGTTTGTTTGTCTCAATGCCATAATATTACCAACGGTCATCGAAGCCATCGAAATCACAACGACTACCATTTTGAATGACTCAGAAACATCCGCATTCATTACTGATAGTAATTTGTACAAACTAGCCATAGCAACTACTTTTGCCAAAGTACTCATTAATGCAGTGGTCAACGCTGGAGAACCTTCGTAAACATCAGGTGCCCAGAAATGAAATGGAACTGCCGCCACTTTAAACAACATCCCTATGGTAACCAACACAATTCCTATTGGAAACCAAACTGGCAATTCCGCTGATTGCGACAATTCACTGATTTCAGTAACGTCAAAACTTCCCATGGCACCATAAATTAAACAGATCCCAAAAAGAATGATTCCAGAGGCAAAAGATCCCATTAAAAAATATTTCATTCCCGCTTCGTTACTTTTCAAACTCAAACGGTCACTTGCAGCAAGAATGTAAAGTGCAATGGACAACACTTCGATTCCTAAAAAGAACATCGCTAAGTTTCCAAAAGAAACCATTGCCACTGCCCCTGCTAATAAAAATATTTTTATGGCAATATAATCCGAGATTTTAGATTGGTGATTTTCGTAAAAATTATGTCCTAAAGCTACCAAGAAAATGGTTAGCACAATAAACAAAGATGAAAAAGTAGTTGAAAATTTACTCACAACAATCATGTTGCTATAGTAACTTTCCGTTGAATTATATTCAGATATAGTTAAACCCAGCACTCCCAATAATCCAATAATCATTATTGGAACAATGGCTCTTCTTAAATTAAAGATTTCAAATAAAAGGCATAAAACACCTAATCCTATTATAGCTATTAATGTATTCATTTTTTTATTTGACTTAGTTAATTCGGTTTATTTGAGTTAAAATTTCTTCCAGACTTGGGGTAATCAAATCAGTAATTGGCTTTGGATACATCCCAAAAAAGAATAAAACACCAATTATTAGTACCAAAGTTAATCCTTCATTGAACGTTACATCCGGAAAAGGTTTTGAATTAGTTTCGCCCAACATGGCATGTTGAAACATTTTCAACATATAATACGCTCCTAATATTATGGTTGTTCCTCCTAAAATAGCAAACCAAATGTTGATTTGTGAAAGACTGTATAAAACGGTGAATTCTCCAATGAAATTAAAAGTAGTTGGCAAAGCAACAGAGGCTAAAACCAAGATTAAAAACATTGATGTAAATTTTGGTGTCTGTGAACGAATGCCGCCCATTTCAGCAATTGCTCTAGTTTCATATCTTCTATAAATAATTTCAGCTACATAAAACAATCCAACAACTACAAATCCGTGTGCAATCATTTGTAAAACAGCACCACGCAATCCGTCTAATGTCAACGTGTACGTTCCGGCTGCTATTAATCCAACGTGAGCCAAAGAAGAATACGCTAATAATTTCTTCAAATCTTTTTGTTTCAATGCAACGATAGACCCGTAAATCACCCCTGCAAGTCCAAGTCCGATGAAAATATACATGTATTCCTTAGCTGCCAGAGGTGTCAAAGGCAATTGCCAACGAATAACGCTATACAATCCCATTTTTAGCATGATCCCTGACAAAAGCATCGTACCAACGGTTGGTGCTTTCTGATACACATTTGCCTGCCAAGTATGAAAAGGAATTAATGGAATCTTAATGGCATACGCCAAGAAGAAAGCTAAGAATATCCACAATTGTTCAGTTGCTGTTAGGTTCAATTTGTATAAATCTTCTAATAAAAGACTTCCCGCTTTTTGATACATATAAACAAAAGCCACTAACATAAATAAAGAACCTGCTAAGGTGTAGATAAAGAATTTAACTACTGCTTTTTTGCGTTCTTCTACGTCTCCGTTACCCCAAATTAAAGCGATGAAGTAAATTGGAATCAATGATAATTCCCAAAAAACATAATACAACAAACCGTCTGATGCTAAGAATGTTCCTGCCATTGCAAATGACATGAACAAGATTAACGCATAAAAAGATTTTGAATTTTCGTATTGATTTCCAAAAGAAGAAAATATAATTATTGGAGTCAAAACCGTAGTCAATAAAAGCATCGCCATTGACAATCCATCTGCTTTTAGAGCGAAAGAAATATTAGGTTGCGTAATCCACTGGTTGATGAAACTGATGTTTTCACCTAAATTATAGTGATTTAATAATACAATTGAAGCGCCTGCAGCAGCTAACCCAAAGAACAAAGCTACTTTTGAAGCTAGCTTATCGCCTGCAAGATACGTTGCAAACGTACCGACCAAAAGTATAATTAATATTAGAGATACATTCATTTGTAATTATTTATTGTTTTTTAAACATCCTTCGAACCAGATTTTTAAAAGAAAATTTATTATGAAATTATAATTTTAGTATTATGAAAACTTGTGTATAAATTCGGTTATTCTGCTAAAAACAAATACGAAACAATAGCACAAAGTCCTAAAACAAAGGCAAAGAGATAAAGACCGATACTTCCGTTTTGGACTTTCTTTCCTTGAAAACTTATTTCGTTTGCTACTTTTCCAATACCAAAAACAAAAGCTGTTACACCCGTTTCTATTGTGTCTCTGAAAAAACGAGACAAAAAGTTAATTGGTTTAACAAAAATAGCATCATAAAATTCGTCCACATAATATTTATTGTAAAGAACTTTAGAAAATCCTGTAATGGCCGCATCCTCTGTAGGAACCTCGTTTTGTTTGATGTATTTAGCGTAAGCAATACCAATTCCAACCAATCCACCCACAACAGCAATAACCATTAAGATGTATTCAGTAGTTCCTAAATGGTGTTCTGCCGTGGCTAATTTAGGTACAATAGGAGTCAAATATTCATTCAACCAACTATTTCCAGGCAAACTGATCATACCACCTATAGTAGCCAATATTGCCAAAACAATCAAAGGAATGGTAATCAAAGCTGGACTTTCGTGCAAATGGTGCTTTTGTTCTGCTGTTCCTCTGAATTCTTGGAAGAACGTTAAAAACATTAAACGGAACATATAAAAAGCAGTCATTATAGAGGCAACCGAAGCCACAATCCATAACGGAATGTTATTATGGAAAGCCACTAATAATATTTCGTCTTTAGAGAAAAAACCGGAGAATAATGGAACTCCTGAAATCGCTAATGAAGCAATAAGCATTGTTGCAAAAGTAATTGGCATTGCTTTTTTCAATCCACCCATCTTGCGCATGTCTTGTTCACCGTGCAAAGCATGAATTACAGAACCGGAACCCAAGAACAAACAAGCTTTAAAGAAAGCGTGCGTGATTACATGGAAAACAGCCACTTCATAGGCGCCCAATCCCAAAGCCAAAAACATTAATCCCAGTTGAGAAACAGTAGAATACGCCAAGACTTTCTTAATATCATTTTGCAGCAGTCCAATGGTTGCAGCAACCAGAGCAGTAACGGCTCCAACAATAGCAATAATCGATTGTACATCCGGAGTCAAATCAAATAAGAAATTCAATCTGGTAATCATAAAAATCCCTGCTGTTACCATCGTCGCCGCGTGTATCAGTGCCGAAACCGGTGTTGGTCCCGCCATCGCGTCCGGTAACCACGTATACAATGGAATTTGTGCTGATTTACCACAAGCACCAATGAATAACGCGAAAGCAGCAACAGAAAGCCAATACATATCAAGATCCGTTGCACCGGCAATAGCAGTTTTTAAAGTAGCGTAATCTAAAGTCGAGAATAAATTACCCAGAATGAAAATTCCAACTAACAACCCTAAATCCCCAATACGGTTCATAATAAATGCCTTTTTAGCTGCATCATTGAACTCTTGGTTTTTATGCCAAAAACCAATTAACAAATACGAACAAAGACCTACGCCTTCCCAACCGATGAACATCACTAATAAGTTACTTCCTATTACTAATGTGATCATGAAAAATATAAACAGATTCAAATACGCAAAAAAGGTATGCATATTTTCATCCTCATGCATGTAACTGATCGAATACAAATGAATCAAAGATCCAATTCCGGTCACAAAAAGCAACCATAAAATAGACAGTTGGTCCAATTGAAATCCAAAATCGACTTTGAAAGTACTGATTTGGATCCAGTCAAAAAGAGCAATTCGAATGCCTTCTGGTTGCGCTGCAATTCCACCGAAGAAATAAGCAGTCGCAATAAAAGAAACCACAACTGACAGGGTCCCTATTATTCCTGATAGCGATTTTCCAAGGCTTTTACCAAAGAAAACATTGATTAAAAATCCTAAAAAAGGAGCAAGAACTAAAACTAAAGCTATATTGGTATTCATTTCCATTTATCCTTTTAGGTTTTTTAAATTATCGATGGTAATTGAACCTAAATTTCTAAAAATAGAAACCAGAATTGCCAATCCTACCGCAACTTCTGCCGCAGCAACAGCCATCGAGAAGAACACAAAAACTTGTCCTTGCGCATCTTGATGATACGTCGAAAATGCTACAAACAATAAGTTTACTGCATTCAGCATAATTTCAATTGACATAAATACGATTATGGCATTTCGTCTGTACAACACCCCAAAAACGCCAATACAAAAAAGTATCACGCTTAGGAATATATAATTTTCAATACCAATGTGGTTTAAAATATTGTTCATTTTATTTTTGCAATTTTTCTTTTTTAGACAATAAAACAGTACCAATCATAGCGACCAAAAGCAATATAGAGGCAAATTCAAAAGGCACCATATATTCGTTGAGCAACACTTTACCCAGTACTTTTATAGATTGATAATCTTCGCCAGTGGTTACATATTCGCCAACAATAGGTTTTGAGTTGATAAAAATAGCAATCAAAATCAAACATATCAAACAAAAAGAAACAATTGCTCCTAATCTTGTTATTCTTGGTTTGTGGACTTCTTTTTCTTCGTTCAAATTCATCAACATGATCGTGAACAAAAACAAAATCATAATCGCTCCAGAATACACGATGACATGTACTATGGCTAAAAATTGAGAATTCAATAATAGATAATGACCTGCAATCGAAAAGAAACACACCACTAGATAAATAGCACTGTGAATCGGATTTTTGCTGAAAATTGTCAAAAAGGCGGTTGCTAATGTGATAGCAGCCAATACACAAAAAATTATAAGTATTGTAGACATTTAGTTCGCGTTTTTAAGTTGAGCATTTTTCATTGCGATATCCAATGGCATGACCAATCTGTCTTTTCCAAAAATGAAATCTTCTCGTTCATAACTTGAAGGAACCAATACTTTAGAAGTCGTCAGGTAAATGGCGTCTTTAGGACAAGCCTCTTCACACAATCCACAAAATATACAACGCAACATATTGATTTCATATATCGAAGCATATTTTTCTTCTCGATACAAATGTTTTTCATCCCCTCTGCGTTCTTCAGCCTTCATCGTGATGGCCTCTGCAGGACAAGACAAAGCACACAAACCACATGCAGTACAGTTTTCACGACCTTCCTCATCTCGCTTCAACATGTGCTGCCCCCGATACACAGGACTCATTTCACGAACTTGCTCCGGATACTGAATCGTTACTTTTCTGGTGAACAAATGCTGAATCGTAATTATCAAGCCTTTGACAATCGCAACCAGGTACATTCTTTCCCAAAAAGTCATCTCTTTGTTAGAGACCACTTTTTTCCTTCCCGATAAGGATATGCTTTCTATACTCATTTTTTAGTCATTTCGAGGAACGAAGTAATCGCACACTCAATTTTAATCCTTTCTACTTATTTTATTTGAAGCTTAATCCTGCTATTCGCTGTATCTTTTATTTTTTAAAGAAAAAAATAAAAGGATGCCGCTACTATCAGGGCTAGTGATTTTGAGATCTATGTATTAAATTTAATGCTAATTAATTTTATTTTAAGAGTAGACATTAAAATCCTAAATAAGCCGCAATATCGCTTCTCAAAATTACAATACCCGTAATCACTATATTGATGATAGACAGTGGAATCAATATTCTCCAACCCAAATGCATCAATTGATCGTATCTAAATCTTGGAATAGTCCATCGTACCCACATATAAAAGAAAATGAATCCACATATTTTTATAAAAAGAACTCCAATACCTATAACATTAGCAATATTGATTCCCCAATTTTCAACCACCCAACTCATCCCGGGATAATTATAGCCGCCAAAGAATAAAACTGCCAAAATAGTAGATGAAATAAACATATTTGCATATTCAGAGAACAAATAGAAACCCATTTTCATCGACGAATATTCCGTATGATACCCTCCAATTAATTCGGTTTCACATTCTGGCAAATCAAATGGCGTTCTGTTGGTCTCCGCAAAAGCACACACCAAGAAAATCAAAAAAGATAAAGGTTGGTAAAAAACATTCCAACTCATTCCAGACTGCTGTGCTGAAATTTCTCTCAAACTCAACGTCCCGGTCATCATCAATAGAGCGATAATTGAAAGCCCCATTGCCACTTCATAAGAAACCATTTGAGAGGCAGCACGAACCGCACCAATCAATGAAAATTTATTGTTTGAGGCCCAACCTCCAATCATAATTCCATAAACACCTACAGAAACAACTCCAAAAAAGTATAATAATGCTATGTCAATATCAGCTGCTTGCAGCAAAATATCCCTGCCAAACAAATGAAAACGATCGCCCCAAGGAATAACAGCACTAGTCATTAAGGCCGTACTCATTGCTATGGCTGGACCTGCAAAAAACAACACTCGGTTTGGTGTATTAGGTTCAAATTCTTCTTTCGAAAACAATTTCAAACCATCAGCGAGTGGTTGAAACAATCCCATAGGTCCCGCTCGGTTTGGGCCAACTCGATCTTGAAGCCATGCGGCAACTTTACGTTCTGCCCAAGTAGAATACATCGCCATCAACATTGTTATAGCAAAAACTACTACAATAATGACGCTTTTATCAATGATAAGTGTACTATCCATTATTACCTAAGCTTTTTTGATTCGTAATATCTTCTTCAGTCAATGGAAACTCTACCATGCTTATTTTCTTGCGGTCTTTCTCTCTTCCTAAAAGAATATTCTCTTCGGTAGCGATTTCCACTTTTTGTAATTTTCTATTGTATTTATTTTGATTGATCACAGAATCTTTTTCAAAGGCTCTCGGTCCTTCAATAATCCAATCCGCAACATCTTTGTGATCAAAACGACACCCATTACAAATAAATTCATCTACTTCATGGTACTCATCTTTTCTTCCTGTAACGCGTTGAATTTCGTCACCAAACATCCAAACGGTAGTTTTTCCAGAACAAGTTGGGCAATCTCTGTGTGCATTATAAGGTTTGCTGAACCAAACTCTCGATTTAAATCTAAATGTTTTATCTGTTAAAGCGCCTACCGGACAAACATCAATCATATTTCCAGAGAATTCATTGTCAACTGCTTTTGAGATACAAGTTGATATATTAGAATGATCCCCTCTGTCCATTACTCCGTGCACACGATCGTCTGTCAATTGATCAGCCACCATCACACAGCGGTAACAAAGAATACAACGGTTCATGTGTAATTGAATATTTGGTCCTATATTTTCGGGCTCAAATGTTCTTTTTTCCTCGATAAAACGCGTTTCTGACTTTCCGTGCTCAAAGCTTAAATTTTGCAAATCACATTCTCCTGCCTGATCACAAACCGGACAATCTAATGGGTGATTGATCAATAAAAACTCTGTTACTGATTTTCTGGCTTCGGTTACTCTTGGCGAAGATTTACTGTTCACTTCCATTCCGTCCATACAGCCCGTTACACAAGATGCCATTAATTTTGGCATTGGTCTTGGATCAGCTTCACTTCCTTTTGCCACTTCCACTAAACAACAACGGCATTTTCCGCCGCTTCCTTTTAGTTTAGAATAATAGCACATCGCTGGCGGAACTACCTCTCCACCTATCATACGTGCTGCCTGCAGGATTGTTGTTCCTGGTTCTACTTCTATGCTTTGACCGTCTATGGTTACTTTCATGTTTAAAGTCTTAACGTCTTAAAGTCAAATGTCTTAATGCCGAATACATTTCGACTTTATTTCTTTTGACTATCATTTAAATATTTTATAAATCCACTTAATAATTTTGATATATCCGAAACATTTAAATATAATTCATCGAATTCTATCTTTGAAATATAGTTTAAATCTAATGCTAAATATAATTGCGACCTTACTTCGGCAGCTGATGCTTTTGATACATATAAAAAATAAACAAACTCTTTATCTGTATTCCTTTCAAAACCTTCAGCAATATTTGAAGAAATTGAAATTGATGCTCTTCTAATTTGTCTAACTAAATCAAAATCTTTTTTAAAAATTGTATTCTCTGTTATTTCATAAATCCTTTTATTAAATAATCTAGATTTTTGCCAAGAATTAATTTCTTCAAACGATTTAAATTTTCCCATTCTTTCTTTACGTTATGACTTTCGACTTTAAGACATTGAGACTATTAAAAGGTTCAGCAACAAAATGGTCTCTATGTTTTATTTTTTCAGGGAAACGAATGTGGTATTCAAACTCGTCTCTAAAGTGACGAATTGCTGCTGCCACTGGCCAAGCTGCCGCATCACCCAATGGACAAATTGTATTACCTTCAATTTTGCTTTGAATGCTCAACAACAAATCGATATCTTCTTCACGACCGTGACCATTTTCTATTCTATGCAATACTTTTTCCATCCAGCCAGTTCCTTCACGACAAGGGGAACATTGTCCGCAGCTTTCATGGTGGTAAAAACGAGAGAAATTCCAAGTATTACGAACGATGCAAGACGTATCATTATAAACGATAAATCCACCTGATCCTAACATAGAACCGGTTGCAAATCCACCGTCACTTAACGATTCGTAGGACATTAAACGATCTTCACCGGCGGTAGTTTTATAAATCAAATGCGCTGGTAAAACCGGAACAGAACTTCCACCGGGTACAAATGCTTTCAAAGGTCTGTCAGAACTCATTCCGCCTAAATATTCATCAGAATTCATGAATTCATAAACACTTAAACCCAATTCAATTTCATAAACACCCGGATTTTTAATATGTCCAGAAGCCGAAATTAATTTGGTTCCTGTAGAGCGACCAATACCAATTTTAGCATATTCTGCACCGGAATTATTAACAATCCACGGCACCGCGGCAATTGTTTCTACATTATTAACTACTGTTGGATTAGCCCAAAGTCCTGAAATAGCAGGGAATGGTGGTTTGATTCGAGGATTTCCTCTTTTTCCTTCCAACGATTCTATCAATGCAGTTTCTTCCCCACAGATGTAAGCTCCGGCACCGCAATGAACATATAGTTCTAAATCATAGCCTGAACCTAATATATTTTTACCCAAAAATCCAGCGGCTTTTGCTTCGTTAATGGCTCTTTCTAATATTTTATAAACCCACATATATTCTCCACGAATGTAGATGTAGGATAGGTTTGCACCCAAAGCATAACTGGAAGTGATCATTCCTTCAATCAACAAATGAGGAATAAATTCCATCAAATAACGATCCTTAAAAGTTCCTGGTTCTGATTCATCCGCATTACAAACTAGATGCCTTGGTTTTCCTGATTTTTTATCAATGAAACTCCACTTCATTCCTGCGGGAAAACCTGCCCCACCGCGACCTCGCAATCCGGAAGTTTTCACTTCTTCGACAACCTCGTCTGGCGTTAATGTTTTGATGGCTTTTTCTACTGAAGCATATCCACCATTCTGACGGTACACTTCGTAAGTTTTAATCCCCGGAATATTTATTCTATCTAATAATATTTTTTGTGACATATTATGTATCGTGTAAAACTATTGTATCATTTTTGCAATCTTCAATTAACTGGTCGATTTTTGCCACCGTCAAATGTTCTTTATAAAAGTCTCCTAATTGCATCATTGGAGCGTAACCACAAGCTCCTAAACATTCCACGCCTCTTACTTCAAAAAGACCATCTTGAGTAGTTTCACCTACTTTTACACCTAATTTTTCACAAGTGTAATCCATTAAATCCTCGACTCCGTTCAAACAACAAGGAGAGGTTTGGCAAAATTCGAACATGTATTTTCCAATAGGCCTTTGGTTGTACATCGTATAAAACGATACAACTTCGTACACTTCAATTGGTTTAATCAAAAGGATTTCAGCTACTTTATCCATTAATTCAATACTCAACCAATTCTCATGAGCGTCTTGAACTTCATGCAAAACAGGCAACAATGCCGATTTTCTTTTATCTTCAGGATAATGACTGATCAACTCATTGATGCGATTCATCAAGACTTCAGTCATGTTTATTTCTTGTTTGTGATACGTTTTTTCCATTTATATATTTTTTGCCACGAAGGCGCCAAGTCACAAAATTTTATTTAAAAATCTAAAATCGTTAATCAATAATCTGAAATCATTAAGCGTCTAACTCTCCTGCAATAACATTTAAACTTGACAAAATAACAATTGCATCGGAAAGCAAAGCTCCTTTAATCATCTCAGGATACGCTTGGTAATAGATAAAACAAGGTCTGCGAAAATGCAATCTGTACGGCGTCCGACTTCCGTCAGTAACCAAATAAAACCCAAGTTCTCCATTACCTCCTTCTACCGGATGATACACCTCAGCAACTGGAACCGGAACTTCACCCATTACAATTTTGAAATGGTAAATCAAGGATTCCATATTGTTGTACACATCCTCCTTAGGCGGAAGATAATAATCAGGAACATCTGCATGGAACTCGTTGCCTTCTGGCATTTTTTCCAATGCCTGACGAATAATACTCAAACTTTCCCAAACTTCAGCGTTACGAACACAGAAACGATCATATGTATCGCCTGATTTTCCCACCGGAACAATAAAATCAAAATCTTCGTAAGAAGAATAGGGTTGCGCAACACGAATATCATAATCAACACCTGTAGCCCGTAAGTTAGGACCGGTAAATCCGTATGCCATAGCTTGCTCAGCCGATATAGCGCCAACATTTACAGTTCTGTCAATAAAAATTCTATTTCTTTCGAATAAGTTTTCAAATTCTTTCCAAGCGGCTGGAAAATCAGCTAAAAAAACATCTAATTTTCTAAAGGCTTCTGGTGACCAATCTCTTTCGAAACCACCAATTCTTCCCATATTGGTAGTCAAACGAGCACCGCAAATTTCTTCGTATATTTCGTATACTTTTTCTCTAAATTGGAAAACATACAAAAAACCGGTATAGGCGCCGGTATCTACACCAAGGATTGAATTACAAATAATGTGATCCGTAATCCTCGCCAACTCCATTACGATAACTCTTAAATATTGTGCTCTTTTAGGAACTTCAATATCTAATAATTTTTCTAATGTCATCCACCAACCCATGTTATTGATAGGCGACGAACAATAATTCATTCTGTCCGTGAGGGGAGTGATTTGGTAAAAAGGTCTGTTTTCAGCGATTTTTTCAAAAGCTCTGTGGATGTAACCAATGGTTGGTTCCGCCTCCAGAATTCGCTCTCCATCCATCAATAGGATATTTTGAAAAATACCGTGAGTCGCAGGATGCGTAGGACCTAAATTCAATATAGAAAGCTCGCTTCCATCTTCATTTAACTGGGCTGCAATTCTTTTAGCATAGCGATGCTCTGGGGATAATAATAGTTCTGACATTTATTTAATGTGAAAAATTATAATTGTTTTTTTTTAATAATTGTCGGTTGTTCTGCCAAAGAAACGGTCATCTTTATCCGTTCTTCCGCTGTCTTCCATTGGAAATTCCTTTCGCATTGGAAAAGAAATCATTTCGTCCATATTTAGGATACGTTTCAATTGCGGATGACCAATAAAATTTATCCCATAAAAATCATATGTTTCTCTTTCCATCCAGTTTGAACTTAGGAAAATACTTGATATCGATTTTATTTCAGGGGTTTCACCGTTGATAAACACTTTGATTTTAATTCTTTTGTTTTCGTACCAATTGTGTAAATGATATACTACCGCAAATTGATGTTCTAAATCATTCTCTGGGTAATGAATTCCACACAGATCAGTTAAAAAATGAAAACGGAATATCGGATCATTTTTTAAAAAAAGAATCACCGCAGTAATTTTGTCCGCATTAACTTCAAATGAAAATATATCTCTCTCTTGATTGAATTCAAAAACAGCTGAATCAAATGTCTCAACTAATTTCTCTTGGATTTGTATCGTTTCTAGCGCCATTATTTTATTTGATATTATACGAAGCTAATAATTCTTGGTATTCCGGGGAACTTCTTCTTCTTACGGATTCAGTCCGAACCAATTCTTGCAATTTCATAACCCCGTCAACAATTTGCTCTGGTCTTGGCGGACAGCCTGGAACATAGACATCGACCGGTATTACTTTATCAATTCCCTGCAAAACAGAATAAGTATCGAAAATTCCTCCGGAGGAAGCGCAAGCACCAACGGCTATTACCCAACGAGGCTCTGCCATTTGCTCATATACCTGACGTAAAATAGGGGCCATTTTTTTTGAAATTGTTCCCATTACCATTAACATATCGGCCTGGCGCGGGGAGAAACTAACCCGTTCAGAACCAAATCGTGCCAAATCATAATGCGAAGCCATTGTTGCCATAAACTCTATACCACAACAAGAGGTTGCAAAAGGTAATGGCCACAATGAATTAGCACGAGCCATACCCACAACATCATTCAGTTTTGTAGCGAAGAAACCTTCTCCTACAACTCCTTCGGGTGGTGCTACCATATTTATTTTAGAATCACTCATCTTTTATTATTTTGAATTACAAATTTTGAATTGTAAATTATAATGAAACCATTTAAAATTTAAAATTCAATATTTAAAATAAATTTTTATTCCCACTCTAACGCTTTCTTTTTGATGATATAGAAAAAACCTATCAAAAGCAAAGACATAAAAATCACCATTTTAACCATTCCTTCCATTCCTAATTCTTTAAAATTTACGGCCCATGGATACAGAAAAATTACCTCCACATCAAACAAAACAAACAATATGGCAACTAAAAAATATTTAACAGAAAATGGAATTCTGGCATTTCCTACCGATTCAATACCACATTCAAAGTTTTTATCTTTCGCTTCTGAAGATCTTTTAGGCCCTAATTTTCCGGAGATTAATATGGTGCCTACAACAAATCCCACAGCTAAAATTAGTTGCATTAAAATTGGGATATAACTTAATTGATCGGATTGCATGGTTGTGTGGTTTTTTAAACAAATATAAATGACAAAGATACCCTTCAAATTATTAAATAGCAATGAAAACTTAAAAATACATGGCCACTATATCGATGTAAATTTACAGTTTTTATTAATTATAAATAACAAAAGATCTTTATCTTGTGATGTGTTTAACATCCACAGGTTTTAACAAAGTCAATTATCGGTAGTCGTTTTGAATACTACGCTTTGGTGCAAAAAAAAACGTCCCGATAAATATCGGAACGTTTTAAACATTCGTAGGCAAAAAAAATTAATTTTTATGCTTAGATCACTGCTACTTTCGCAGCAACTTTTCCTTTTCTTCCTTCTTCTTCTTCATAGCTAACTCTGTCACCTTCGCGCAATTCTTCCGCGTTGATTCCTGATGCATGAACAAAAATGTCTTTTCCTGTTTCTTCGTCTGTAATGAATCCGTAACCTTTAGATTCATTGAAAAATTTAACTGTACCTGTACGCATTGTAATAGTAATAATAATTTATAATGGAGCAAATGTAATATTTAATATAATACGAAATACTATCTTGTGTTTTTATTTTGCAAAAATATTGATATTCAACGTTTTCTAACAAATTGTACCGACAAACTGCAATTAAGCTAGTTTTATATGCAACTCTTTTAATTGTGATTCGTCAATTTTAGACGGAGCATCAATCATAACATCCCTGCCCGAATTGTTTTTTGGAAAGGCAATAAAGTCTCTAATGGTTTCCTGTCCGCCAAGAATGGCTACTAAACGGTCCAATCCAAAAGCCAATCCGCCGTGTGGCGGTGCGCCAAACTGAAACGCATCCATCAGGAATCCAAATTGCGCTTTTGCATCTTCCGCTGTGAAGCCCAAATATTTGAACATTAATTCCTGTGTCGCTTTATCATGGATACGTATTGAACCTCCGCCAATTTCATTTCCATTCAAAACCATATCATACGCATTGGCACGAACTTTCCCTGGATCAGTTTCCAGTAAGTGCATATCTTCCGGCTTAGGAGACGTAAAAGGGTGATGCATAGCATGGTAACGACCACTTTCCTCGTCAAACTCTAATAAAGGGAAATCAACTACCCACAACGGAGCAAATTCAGCTGGATTTCGCAACCCTAAACGAGTGGCGAGTTCCATACGCAACGCACTTAACTGTGTTCGTGTTTTATCAGTAGGGCCAGAAAGCACAAAAATCATATCGCCGGGGTTTGCTCCGGTGATTTTTGCCCACTGCGCTAAATCGTCTTGATCGTAAAATTTGTCAACGGATGATTTATAGGTTCCATCTTCATTGCATTTTACATACACCATGCCGGATGCACCCACCTGAGGACGCTTCACCCAGTCAATTAATCCATCAATTTCCTTGCGGGTTAAGCTCCCAACTCCGGGAACTGCAATTCCAACTACAAATTCCGCCGCATTAAAAACCGGGAATTCTTTGTGTTGTGCTACTTCATTTAATTCCCCAAACTCCATTCCGAAACGAATGTCCGGCTTGTCATTTCCGTAGGTCTTCAAAGCATATTCATAGGTAATTCTTGGAAATTTTTCTACTTCAATACCTTTTATTTCTTTTAATAAATGTCTGGTCAGTCCTTCGAAAACATTCAAAATATCTTCTTGTTCCACAAAAGCCATTTCACAATCAATTTGTGTAAACTCCGGCTGTCTGTCTGCTCGCAAATCTTCATCTCGGAAACATTTTACGATTTGGAAATATTTATCCATTCCGCCCACCATCAACAATTGTTTGAACGTTTGCGGGGATTGTGGCAATGCGTAAAATTGCCCTTCATTCATT
This sequence comes from Flavobacterium sp. RSP49, assembly GCF_003968735.1. Classification (NCBI taxonomy): domain Bacteria; kingdom Pseudomonadati; phylum Bacteroidota; class Flavobacteriia; order Flavobacteriales; family Flavobacteriaceae; genus Flavobacterium; species Flavobacterium sp. RSP49. The sequence continues at coordinate 99,565 of NZ_RYDN01000011.1, forward strand.
CTGGAAGGCACCACAAAATCTCTGGCTCCCTCTGGAGTAGACTTGATCAAATAAGGAGTTTCTACTTCACAGAAATCCAAATCTGAAAGATATTTACGCACTTCCATCGCTACTTTATGACGAAACATCAAACTCTTTTTCACTGGATTTCTTCGGATATCAAGGTAACGGTATTTCATACGAATGTCTTCGCCACCATCCGTTTCGTCTTCAATAGTAAAAGGAGGCGTAAGCGAAGCATTCAAAATAGTAAGTTCCGTTACTAAAATTTCTATCGCTCCCGTTGGGATATTATTATTTTTGGCTTCACGCTCAATAACAGTCCCTTTTACCTGAATCACAAATTCACGACCAAGGGTTTTAGCTTTTTCAAAAACCGTTTTATCCGAACGCCCTTCGTCAAAAATTAATTGCGTAATTCCATAACGGTCGCGCAAATCAACCCAGTTCATAAATCCCTTATCACGTGATTTTTGCACCCAACCGGCAAGTGTAACTTCGGTGTTAATGTGTGAGGCGTTCAACTCGCCACAGTTATGACTTCTATACATGTTCTAAATTTTTGATTATTTTGTCCTTTGGACATGGCTGCAAATTTAAGACTAATTATGAATAATGAATTGAGAAATACGAAATTTTAGTAATGAGTAACGCAAGGCACTTCGTGAAAATGTTAAATTTTATTCTAATGTTACTAAATTGTTAAGTAAAAGTTTTTTTATTGTAAAATAATTTATATATTTGTTAAGCTAATATGAATTTTAAAACCCAAAACCATGAAAAAATATATAATATTAACCGCACTGCTTTTTTCAGGAATAGTATTCGCTCAAGAAAATAATCCAAAATTAGAAGCTCTAGGTGATTTAGTAAAAACAACTTACTACTTTGAAAATGGAAAAGTACAACAAGAAGGCTTCTTTAAAAATGGAAAATTGGAAGGAATCTGGACTGCGTACGACACAAATGGTAACAAACTATCTGTTGCTATTTATGAAAATGGAGAAAAAACTGGAAAATGGCTTTTTTGGAATGGCAATAATTTAAACGAAGTAGACTATTCTAACAGCAGAATTGCTTCCGTAAAAACTTGGAAACAAGATGCATTAGTTATAAGAAACTAATAGCATTCTTTAAAAATACTAAAAAAAGCTTCCAATCATTTTGGAAGCTTTTTTATATCTGCTATTTGTCCCGTCCTGAAATAGCGATACACAAAAAGTATCCTAATGGAAAAACATGAAGAAACACGCTATGTGAAGCGGA
>NZ_RYDN01000012.1:0-97458 GCF_003968735.1 Flavobacterium sp. RSP49
AGAGGTGATGAGTATCTGTGGATATAACTATATTTTTTTAGATAAAATTTGGACCATATAATACATGTGTTTGGTATTAATACCCATTAATTAGTCATGTAGCTTTAAAAATCGTTTCAAAACTTCATAAGATGTGACAAAAACTCTTTTTAATAATTGTGTCAATATACCTTTTGTACTACTTACATTAGCGTATCAATAGATTATGACAAGTAAATAATGTGCTCTCTAACGCTAATTTATTTAACACTAGAGTAGCAATATCCTTTTCCAAACCGTTTCGTCGCATTCGTGTTTTTTCTTACTAAGACTATTGCTTTTTTAAAATTTAAAAAATGATTATTTATTGGTTTTATATCCTATAAATAACTAACTTTAAACTACTTAAGTACCTAAAAAAACAAATCTTAAAAAAAAAAATCATGAGCATACTCACTGACAATGTAATTCCGGGAAATCATGGTAAAATTTTTGGCACCAATGCGATCAAATATTTGGATTTATTAGAAATTAAAGCATGTCTGCTAAAATTAGACGGAGTAAAAGACGTCCTTTTGAATACTAATCTTTTTCCGAGAGAATTTACAGTACATACCTCCAAGATGATTCCCGTAAGTGCAATTGAATATCAGGTCCGATCAGTTGGATTTCACGCCATTCCAAAAGAAGTATTTGAACTTTAATTTTCATAGGTAGCTTTTAAAAATTAACACTATTTAAAAAAAAAATCAATTTAGTTTGTTTGTTTTAAATCTATATCGTAATATTGCAATATAAATATATAACGATGGGAATTACTAAATCAGACCATTTCACAGACGAGCAAAACGAATTGGCAACTTTAGCCAAAGCCATAGGCCATCCTGCACGTATTGCTATTATTCAACACCTCATCAAGGTAAATAGTTGTGTGTGTGGTGATATTGTAAACGAACTGCCTCTAGCCCAGCCTACGGTTTCGCAGCACTTGAAGGAACTTAAAAATGCCGGACTTATAAAAGGCAATTTTGAAGGAAATGCAATTTGTTATTGCCTAAACGAAGAAGGCTTTAATAAAATAAAAGGCTTTTTTCAGCACATCAATACTTATTTAGAAAACAAGAAAAATCAATGCTGTTAATTTTTAAATTACAAAAATAATGAAACTATCCGAAATTAAAAAAGAGTTGATCACATTAGACAATGTTGCTTTTGTATTACCAAACGGAACCTTTGTTCCTGAACATTTTCATGTAACAGAAGTGGGTTTGATCACTAAAAAATTTATTGACTGCGGTGGAAAAGTTAGAAAAGAAACTGTGGTAAATTTTCAATTATGGGATGCCAATGACTTTGATCACCGCCTAAAACCAAAAAAACTTTTAGAAATCATTTCGCTTTCAGAAAAAATACTGGGCATTGATGATTATGAAGTCGAAGTCGAATTCCAATCAGAAACTATTGGGAAATACGACATTCGTTTCAACGGAACAGCATTTACCTTAATCAACAAGCAAACGGCTTGTTTGGCAGAGGATCAATGCGGAATTCCTTCCGAGAAACAAAAAGTAAAATTATCCGAAATCCCAAGTCAAACCAATACTTGCACCCCTGGTGGTGGCTGTTGCTAATTTTAAAACTAAGATATGACATTAATCAAAACAAACATATTTCCAGAAATAGAAACACAAATAGCTGCCTTTGGTTTTGAAGATATTTCAGTTGAACGCAAAATTATTTTGCAACCGCTAATTGACTTTATTCAGACAAAAGTAGCCCATCAACAAGAGATCAGATTGAATTTGATTTGCACACACAATTCCAGAAGAAGTCATCTGGCACAAGTTTGGGCACAAACTGCCGCAGCACATTTCAATGTAAAAAATGTATTTTGCTATTCTGGTGGGACCGAAGCAACTGCTTTATTTCCTGTGGTTGCCCAAACTTTAGTACAATCAGGATTCAAAATCAAAGCAATCACAGCAGGAAATAATCCCATTTACACCATAAAATATGGAGAAAATGAGCCTCCTATTATTGGTTTTTCCAAGACCTACGATGATGATTTTAATCCGCAAAATGAATTTGCAGCGATTATGACTTGCTCTCAAGCAGATGGAGGCTGTCCTTTTATCGCTGGTGCTGAAAAACGTATCCCAATTACTTTTGAAGATCCAAAAGCATTTGACAACACTCCACAACAAGCCGAAAAATATCAGGAGCGAAGTTTACAGATTGCCACCGAACTGTTTTATGTCTTCTCCCAAATAAAATTATAAATATGTCAGCATCTACTTGTTTTCCCGCAGCAGAAAGAAAAAAACTAGGTTTCCTAGATCGATTTTTAACCCTCTGGATCTTCCTTGCAATGGCACTTGGTGTCGCTATAGGGAATTTCATCCCTTCCAGTGGAAATTTTATTAACGCTTTTTCCAGCGGAACAACTAATATCCCACTCGCCATTGGTTTAATCTTAATGATGTATCCGCCATTAGCCAAAGTGAATTATAGTAAAATGGGGGACGTATTCCAAAATACCAAAGTATTGGGTGCTTCCCTGTTCCTGAATTGGGTGGTAGGCCCAATCCTCATGTTTTCATTAGCTCTACTTTTCCTTAATGGATATCCGGAATATATGATTGGAGTCATCTTGATCGGATTAGCGCGATGCATTGCGATGGTAGTGGTTTGGAATGATCTGGCCGACGGTAATAGAGAATATGCCGCTGGATTAATCGCTTTGAATAGTATTTTTCAGGTATTACTTTACAGCGTATATGCGTATGTTTTCATAACCATTTTGCCACCGTATTTTGGTTATACCGGTTTTGATGTGACAATCAGTATTGGTCAAATTGCAGAAAGCGTAGGTATTTATTTAGGAATTCCATTTGCTTTGGGAATAATCAGCCGGTATGGCCTTATAAAACTCAAAGGCGAAACTTGGTTTCAAAACAAGTATATACCTTTTATTTCTCCTATTACTTTAGTGGCCTTGTTATTTACCATCATATTAATGTTTAGTCTGAAGGGTGCATTAATTGTGCAAATCCCCCTGGATGTAGTTCGGATAGCTATTCCTCTTGTCATTTATTTCACCTTAATGTTTGTGATCAGTTTTTTTCTCGGAAAGTATTTTGGTGCTGATTATTCTAAATCTACCGCAATCGCTTTTACGGCAACCGGAAACAATTTTGAATTGGCTATTGCAGTTGCAATTGGCGTTTTTGGAATCAACAGCGGACAAGCATTTGCCGGCGTTATTGGCCCACTGGTCGAAGTTCCGGCGCTAATTGCATTGGTAAACGTCGCTTTTTGGTTTAGAAAAAAATATTATACAAAACCCGAATTAGACCCAAAAACTGAAACCTCTTAAGTGTTCCGCTACTAAAGAACTCAACTATTTTATTAAAGCCTCTCTTTATTTTAAACTTGTTTTAAAACAGTAAATCTGTGGAGATCTAAAAAACTAAAATAGAATTTAATCCAGATTCAAAACAGAATGAATGAAATTAAAGAGGTCATTATCACTGGTGGCGGACAAAGCGGATTATCTTGTTGACACTATTTAAAACGCAATAAATTAAACGTTTTTCTCCCTGAATAAAAAAAATGTGGTGGTGCCGGGCAACATGCTGGGGATAGCCTAACGCTTTTTTATCCTGCCGAACACAATTCATTGCCCGGCTGGCTGATGCCAAAAAATCTAAAACTGATTTCGGGTTTTTTTATACACGCTAAAAAAAATTATTCTGCAGAAATAACTAGTTCTGAAGTAATGGCTTCTAAAACTTCAAAAGCAGTTTCTGCCATTTTATTTCCTTTGGTGTCTAATAATGGGTTAATCTCGACAAATTCGATGCAAACCACTTTTTTGGTTTGAACAATTTGTTTGATGATCGCTATTACTTCATACTGATCAAAACCTTTGGAAACCGGTGTTCCGGTCCCGTAAGAAATCATATCACAATCCATAGAATCCACATCAAAAGAAACATATAGCACTTCACAATGCGATAGTTTAGTTAATGCTTCCGCGACACACTTTCGTAAACCGCGATACCGCACTTCATCAACTTTATAATTTTTGATTTGCAATTTTTCAATTTGCTTATCCTCCTCTTCTTCGGTATCCCGAACGCCAAAATATACCAGGTTTTCTGCCAAAACTTTCGGTCCCTTACATCCTATATTTTTCATGTCTTCCCAGTGCTGTTGGGTTTCCGGAGGCACTTCGTTATTCTGGGAACTCAAATTATCATCCGCAAGAGCCGCAGATAGGGGCATTCCATGAATATTACCGGATGGCGAAGTATAAGGAGAATGTAAATCCGCATGGGCATCAATCCAAAACACCCCGATATTTTGTTCCGGAAAAGCTGCTTTTATACCACTTAATGTTCCTAATGCCGAAGAATGATCCCCTGATAAAACAATTGGAAAATAATTTCCTGCTAAATTTTTCTGTACTGCATTACAAACTCTGGTGCATTGCTCCACTACATGCTCAATTCGTTTAGCCGAAGAACTTCGGTTTTTATCATATATGGATTCGTTGTGCGTTTTGACATCTTCAAACTCAAACTGATTAAAATAATCACTGTTTTGATTGATTGCCGCAATTTCGATAGCATCAATCCCTAAGTCGGATCCTCGTGTACCAGCACCTATATCGGATCTGTTCTTTATTAATTTTATAGATTTTCCCATTGTACTTAAGATTATTTGAAATCGTTTAGAGCTCGCTCAATTATACCCAAACATTCCTGTATTTGAGGTTCTGAAATTACTAATGGTGGTGCAAATCGAATTTTGTTGCCGTGTGTTGGTTTTGCCAATAATCCATAATCTCTAAATTTCATACAAATATTCCAGGCCAAATCAGATTCTTCGTCACTATTGATGACTATGGCGTTCAGTAATCCTTTTCCTCTAACCAACGTGATTAATGGATTTCTGGAAGCAATCTCATTAAGTCCTGTTCTTAAAACTTCTCCTAAGTACGCCGCATTTTGTGCTAAATTTTCCTCTTTTACAACTTCCAGTGCAGCAATAGCCACAGCCGCTGCAACAGGATTTCCTCCAAAAGTGGACCCGTGTTGTCCTGGTTTAATCACATTCATAATGGGATCATTCGCTAAAACTGCCGAAACTGGGTACACACCGCCCGAAATAGCTTTTCCTAGAATAAGGATGTCTGGTTTTACTTCCGGTCTGCCTTCACATCCTTTTTTACAGTCACAATTTCCACAAGTTGCTAATAATCTTCCCGTGCGTGCAATTCCTGTTTGCACTTCATCCGCGATAAATAGAACGTTATGTGCTTCACAAAGCGCTTTCGTTTTTGCTAAATATCCTTCGGCAGGAACATACACTCCCGCTTCTCCTTGAATTGGTTCCACTAAAAATCCGGCAATATTTGGGATTGATTTTAATACGTTTTCTAGAGCGTCAACATCATCGTACGGAATTTTAATAAATCCAGCAGTGAATGGTCCAAAGTTTTTACGGGCACTCTCATCATTCGAAAATGAAATGATTGTTGTTGTTCTTCCGTGAAAATTGTTTTCACAAACAATGATTTGTGCTTGATTTTCAGGAATTCCTTTTACCTCATAGGCCCATTTTCTACATAATTTTAAAGCAGTTTCCACTGCTTCAGCACCTGTATTCATGGGCAACACTTTATCAAAACCAAAATACTTAGTCACATATTCCTCAAAAGGTCCTAGTTGATCATTATGAAAAGCACGTGAAGTTAAGGTCAATGTTTGTGCTTGTTTTATCATTGCATCCACAATTTTTGGATGACAATGCCCTTGGTTTACGGCAGAATAGGCCGATAAAAAATCATAATATTTTTTTCCGTCTACATCCCAGACATAAACCCCTTCGCCTCTTTCTAAAACCACAGGTAAAGGATGGTAATTGTGTGCTCCGTATTGATTTTCTTTAGCTATTAACGCTTCCGATTTTGAAGAAAGGTTTTGTTCTGTGTGTGTCATGATATTCCTATTTTGATATTACAAAGTACAAAACTACAGATCTTTTTTTAAATTGACAATAAAAATAAATATTTTGACTTTTTTAAAAGTATTATTTTAAATAAATTACTTAATTTACAAGAAAAAAAGTCATTTTTTAAATATAAAATTCAAATAATAGAACTATTCCCATATAAATAAAAATAAGTACTTTTATACAAACACAAAAGCATCATTTATAATTAAACCAACATGGATATACTAGACGAGTTTGATATCAACATTATCAAAGAATTAGAGAAAGACGGAAGAATGGCGTATTCTGCTATTGCAGCCAATCTAAAAATATCAAATACAATGGTGCATCAGCGCATGAACAGATTAACAGAACAAGGAATACTTATCGGAATAAAACCGGTCATCAATGAAAAGAAAATTGGATATGATTGGGGATCATTCACAGGAATTACCTTGAATAAAGACCAAGATTCTGACCGGATTATTGAGGAACTGAAAAACATTCCAGAAATAACGGAATGCTATTATATCACCGGATCTTTTACCCTTTATATAAAAATAATTGCCAAAAATCATGAGCACATGCGTAAAGTTCTGTATGAAAAAATAGACACTATTCCGGGTATTGCCAAAACAGATTCCATAATTGAACTGGGGTGTGCATTTAAACGAAACGTAAGTCTCTAATTTAAAATTCAATAATAATGACGTATTTCAAGAACCATTTACCCCTTGCAGTTTTAATTTTTTGTTTTAGTTGCTCCCTGTTTTCACAAAAGATATCAAACCAAGAACTAGAAAGACTAAAAAAAATGTCGCAACAAGTCACTATTATCAGAGACAATTGGGGAATTGCGCATGTGTATGGCAAAACGGATGCAGATGCCGTTTTTGGAATGCTGTACGCACAATGTGAAGACGATTTCAAACGGGTAGAAATGAATTACATTGAAAAACTGGGCCGTCTTTCCGAAATCAAAGGACAGTCCGTTTTGTACAATGATTTAGAAATTAAACTTTTAATCGATACCGAAGATGCTAAAAACGATTTTAAAAAAGCGGCGCCTTGGTTGAAAAAATTATTAAACAGTTATGCGGACGGGATCAACTTTTATCTACACAATCACCCCGAAGTAAAACCCGCTTTATTAACTCATTTTGAGCCTTGGTTTCCATTGCTTTGGACTGACGGAAGTATTGGAGCCATAAGCACAGCTGATCTTTCTACTGGAGAATTGAAAGCTTTTTATTCGGGAAACACCGATAAAGTGGCCTATATAGAACGAGAAAAAGACGTACAAACGGGTTCTAACGGATTTGCAATTGCACCTTCAAAAACAGCGTCTGGGAATGCCATTTTATACATTAATCCGCATACCACTTTTTATTTCAGGCCAGAAATACAGATGAGCAGTCAAGAAGGGCTGAATGCGTATGGAGCCGTTACTTGGGGACAATTTTTTATTTACCAAGGATTTAACGAAAACTGTGGCTGGATGCATACCTCCTCAAGTGTTGATGTTGCGGATATGTATGCCGAGAAAATCGTGACCAAAAACAACAAACTATTTTACGAATACGATACCAAATTAGTTCCGGTTGTCGAGAAAAAAATAACCATCAAGTATCTGGAAAATGGAAAATTGATTCCTAAAACATTCAATACTTATTATACCAATCACGGTCCAATCATGGCCAAAAGAGACGGGAAATGGATTAGCTTAAAATCCAATAACCGTTCGATGAAAAGTCTGGAACAAAGTTGGATACGAACAAAATCAAAAAGTTTTGAGGACTATAAAACTGCAATGGATTTGAAAGCCAATACCTCAAACAATACTGTTTATGCCGATAAAGAAGGAAACATTGCCTACTGGCATGGGAATTTTGTTCCCATTCGGGACAAAAACCTAAATTGGTCAAAAGTAATGGACGGTACGACACCGTCTACACAATGGAAAGGATTACATGAAGTTTCAGAAACAGTACATTCTTACAATCCTATAAACGGCTGGTTACAAAACTGTAATTCTACACCATATACCGTGGCAGGAGATTATAGTCCAAAAGAAGAAAATTACTTGCCTTATATGGCTCCAGACGGAGAAAGTTTCAGAGGATTAAATGCTGTACGATTATTGAACAAAGGCAATAAATATACACTAGACAAAGTGATTGCTGACGGTTACGACACGAAACTAACGGCTCTCGAAGTGTTAATTCCATCCTTAATTTCCAGTTTTGAGAAAAACATCAGTCCCGAAGATCCGCTTTATACAGAACTGTCAGAACCGATAACCTTATTGAAAAACTGGGATTATTATGCCCGGGAAAATTCTGTGGCTACCACCTTAGCTGTGGAATGGGCTTATAAATTAGACCCCATTATTCAAAAAGTATATATTGATCAGGGCCAAAAGGACCAAGTAGAAAATACCCGTGATTTTGCTAAAAATGCGTTTCCAGATCAACTGATTCCACAATTGCAAATGGTGATAAACGAATTGAAAATAAAATTTGGTGCTTGGCAAATTCCTTGGGGCGAAATCAATCGTTTCCAGAGAACATCAGGCGACATAAATCTGGTTTATAGTGATGCTTTGGAAAGTTTACCTATTAGTTATGGACCAGCGCTTTGGGGAAGTTTACCTGCTTTTAAAAGCAATTATCAAAAAGATACCAAAAAACGCTACGGATTTAACGGAAATAGTTTTGTGTGTGCGGTGGAATTTGGACCAAAAATAAAAGCCAAATCGTTACTTGCGGGAGGAAATAGCGGTGATTCAAAATCGAAACATTTTTACGATCAAGCTGAAATGTACCGAAAAGGACAATTCAAAGACGTATTATTTTATAAAGAGGATGTCCAGAAAAATGCCGAAAAAACATATCATCCCGGCGAGTAATCGCTTGTCTGTACGCCATAAGAATTAAAAATTACGTCATCAATTAAAAAATCAAAACCTTAGTTTTAGGATAAATTGATTGAGACATTTGTAAAAATAAAAACATCTAATATGAAAAATATTTTCTTTGTCTTTTTAGGATTCTTTTTGTTTTCCAATGACACATTTGCACAATTAAAATCCGTCAAATACACGGATGGAAACCAACAATTAAACGGCTTGTTTATTGCACCAAAAAAAGGAAGCAAAACTAAACCCGGAATTTTAATCCTTCCTGCTTGGAAAGGAATCGATACACATTCAAAACAATCTGCTGAGAAACTTTCAAGCATGGGCTATTATGCATTTGTAGCTGATATTTATGGCCAAGGGAATTATCCCGTAACCACACAAGAAGCCGGAAAGCAAGCTGGTTTTTACAAAAACAATGTGGCTGATTATCAAAGACGTATTCAACTTGCTTTAGACCAATTAGTAAAAGAAGGCGCAAATCCTGCCAATATCGTAGTAATAGGCTATTGTTTTGGAGGAACAGGAGCACTTGAAGCTGCAAGAGCAGGAATGAAAATTCAAGGTGCGGTTTCTTTTCACGGAGGTTTAGGACATGATGCCGCAAGGGTAAATAATCCAATCACGGCTGAAATCCTGGTTTTACATGGCGCTGACGACACCTATGTGCCAGCAACGGAAGTATCGGCCTTTCAACAAGAAATGAGAGATACAAAAGCAGAATGGGAAATGATTTATTATGCAAATTCCGTACATGCTTTTACTGAAATTGAAGCTGGCAATGATAATTCAAAAGGAGCAGCGTATAACGAAAAAGCCGCTACACGTTCTTGGGAGCGCATGAATTCTTTCTTAAAAGAAGTTTTAAAATAATTTAGAAAATATAATTTTTCCAAAAACAGTAAAAGTTCCGTTTTTTTGTTAGTTTTATAAATTAAATTGTCTAAAAATACAATTCCACTAATTTAGGCGAAGAGCCATTTCTTTCCTAAAAAGCTGCCTGTTATTTTTTATTAACTTTATTCTATTCCTTATTATAGTATCCCTTTTTTTGCCCGATACGCCTTTATTAATCAACAGTAAAAAAAATGAAAAAAATCTCTTTATTATCCTTCATGGTTCTTCTAACCATCAGCTGTGCTTCTCAAGAATCTAGCGTTGCTCGCGTTGATCCTACAAAATACATGAATACAATAACAGCTAGCGAACTAAAAACGCACCTTTATATTGTTGCTTCAGACGAAATGGAAGGCCGTGAAACAGGATCTGCCGGGCAAAAAAAAGCGGGGATGTACCTCATTGATCAATATAAGGAAAATGCAATTTCCTTTCCTACAGACGCTTCTGACTATTACCAAAAAATTCCTGCCGCCTTCCTAAATGCAAAACGCAATGAAAACTTACCGGATTCTGAAAACATTTGGGCCTATATTGAGGGTTCTGAAAAACCAAATGAGGTCTTGGTCATTTCTGCCCATTACGACCACGTAGGGACAAAAAACGGAGAAATTTATAACGGCGCTGATGATGATGGTTCCGGAACTGTTGCATTATTAGAAATTGCACAAGCATTCCAAATCGCTAAAAAAGCAGGTCATGGTCCAAAACGCTCCATCCTATTTCTCCATGTTACCGGCGAAGAACATGGTCTACATGGTTCCCGATATTATTCTGAAAATCCTCTATTCCCATTAGCCAATACCATAACCAATATCAATATTGACATGATAGGCCGTCGCGATGATGCCCACGCCAGCAGCAATAATTACGTATACGTCATTGGAGCCAATCGATTATCAACTGATCTGGATAACATTTGTACCATTGCAAATGCTAAATACACCAATCTTGTTTTGGATTACAAATTCAATGACCCAGAAGATCCAAATCATTTTTACGAACGTTCTGACCATTATAATTTTGCCAAAAACGGTGTGCCTTCTGTTTTCTTTTTTAATGGCGTCCATGCTGATTACCACAAACCTACTGATAGTCCGGACAAAATTGAATATGATGCCTTGACTAAAAGAGCCCAGTTTGCATTTGTAACCGCCTGGGAACTGGCAAACCGCGCCGAAAGACCTATAGTAGATAAAAAATAAAGTTTGTATTTGGGCACATCCACGCTTTCACTAGCGTTACAGCGTGGTCGGGCTATTCGTTACAATCTTTTATATCTTGTCAGGATTAAAAACACTGACAAAATATAAAAGGATTTCCACTGCTATCCCTTGTGCAAACCCACAAGGAACGGATTGTCTCATTTATTAATTCATTGGCTATCCAATAAAAAACTTCAAATTCTATCTAAATAATTTTACCGGACAACACTGTTTTTAAAAAATGTATATTTGACAACCTAAACTAAAAAAATGCAACTCGTTTTCGCTTCCAGCAATAAAAATAAAATTTTCGAATTACAAAGCATGCTTCCTAAAACCATAACCATTGTAAGTTTAGAAAGTATCGGTTGTCTTGAAGACATACCGGAAACAAGCGATACGATTGAAGGCAATGCCATTCAGAAAGCAAATTACATCACTGAAAAATATGGATGCGATTGTTTTGCAGACGATACTGGACTCGAAGTCCATTCCTTAAATGGAGCACCCGGCGTTTATTCTGCCAGATATGCAGGCGAGCAACGCGATGCAAATGATAATATGACTAAATTATTAGATGCCCTTTTGGATAAAGAGGATAGAAAAGCACAATTCAAGACAGTTATAGCACTAAATCTAAACGGGAAACAACATCTGTTTACCGGAATTGCTGGTGGTGAAATAACCTTAAAGAAAACTGGTAATCAAGGTTTTGGTTACGATCCGATCTTTCAACCTGATGGCTATCAGGAAACTTTTGCCGAATTATCATTAGATATAAAAAATAAAATAAGCCATAGAGGAAAAGCAACACAACAACTGATTCATTTTCTAAAGATGAATAAATAAACGATTCAATTGTACTATTTTTATAACAAAAATTTGAATTCCAAATAAAAATTTCACACTAAATACACCAAATCAAAACGATTAATTTTCAAACAAAACGATAACATTCTGATAATCAAATTATAATAAATTGTAAAATCTTAAAATAGCATTAGTTTATATGAATTATAAACAGTAATTTTGCACCCTATTTTAAAAATACATATGAATAAATTTGAACAATTAGGATTGAGTGAATCGTTACTGAAGGCGATTTTAGATCTAGGATTTGAAAATCCGACCGAAGTACAGGAGAAAGCGATTCCCCTATTATTGGAAAAAGACACAGATATGGTTGCGTTGGCTCAGACAGGGACAGGGAAAACGGCAGCATTTGGATTTCCAGTTATTCAGAAAATTGATGCCAACAACAGAAATACTCAAGCATTAATTTTATCTCCAACACGCGAACTTTGTTTGCAGATTACCAACGAAATTAAAAACTACTCTAAATACGAAAAAGGTATTAATGTGGTAGCAGTTTACGGTGGAGCTAGCATTACAGATCAAGCGAGAGACATAAAGAGAGGCGCGCAAATTATTGTAGCAACTCCAGGAAGAATGCAAGATATGATTAATAGAGGTCTGGTAAACATCTCTCAAATCAACTATTGTATTCTTGACGAAGCTGACGAAATGTTGAACATGGGTTTTTACGAAGATATCGTAAACATCCTGTCTACTACGCCAGACGAAAAAAGCACTTGGTTGTTTTCAGCTACAATGCCTGCCGAAGTAGCACGAATTGGAAAACAATTCATGAAAGACCCAATTGAAATTACAGTTGGAGCTAAAAATTCAGGTTCTGCAACAGTATCGCATGAATTTTACCTTGTAAATGCTCGTGATCGTTACGAAGCTTTGAAACGTTTAGCCGATGCTAATCCAGATATTTTCTCAGTAGTATTTTGTCGTACCAAAAGAGATACGCAAGCTGTTGCTGAAAAATTAGTTGAAGACGGATACAGTGCTGCTGCATTGCACGGAGATTTATCTCAAGCGCAACGTGATGGTGTAATGAAATCTTTTAGAGGAAGACAAATCCAAATGCTTGTAGCTACTGATGTTGCTGCACGTGGAATTGACGTTGATAACATTACTCACGTAGTAAATTACCAATTACCAGACGAAATTGAAACCTACAACCACCGTTCAGGTCGTACTGGCCGTGCTGGTAAATTAGGGACTTCTATCGTAATCGTAACTAAAAGTGAATTGCGTAAGATTTCTTCAATTGAAAGAATCATCAAACAAAAATTCGAAGAAAAAACGATTCCTTCTGGAATTGAAATCTGCGAAATCCAATTATTACACTTAGCTAATAAAATTAAAGATACCGAAGTTGATCACGAAATTGACAACTATCTTCCTGCAATTAATAGCGTTCTTGAAGGTTTATCAAAAGAGGAATTAATCAAGAAAATGGTATCGGTTGAATTTAATCGTTTTATCAATTATTACAAGAAAACCAGAGATATTTCTAATCAAGCTTCCGGTTCTGAAAGACGTGAGCGCGACGACAGAGATGGTGCTCCGAGAGAAAACAACAATGGTGGTGCAACACGATATTTTGTGAACATAGGTTCCAGAGATAACTTTGACTGGATGTCATTGAAGGATTACTTGAAAGAAACATTGGACTTAGGTCGTGATGACGTTTTCAAAGTTGATGTAAAAGAAGGATTCTCTTTCTTTAACACAGATCCGGAACATACCGATAAAGTAATGGAAGTATTGAATAACGTACAATTAGAAGGACGCAGAATCAATGTAGAAATTTCTAAGAATGATGGTGGCGGAAGACGAGATCACAATGGAAGAAGTTCTGGCGGAAGTTTTGGCGGAGGTCGTTCTGGTGGCGAAAGAAGTTCAGCTCCAAGAAGAGAAGGTAGTTTTGCTCCAAGAAGAGAAGGTTCTGGTGGATTTAGAAGCGACAGAAATTCTGCTCCTAGAGAAGGTGGTTTCGGAGCAAGAAGAGAAGGTGGTTTTTCATCTGACAGACCTCGAACAGAAGGTTCTGACAGAGCACCAAGACGTTCTGAAAGCTTTGGTGACACACCAAGACCAAGAAGACCAAGAAGAGACTAACATTCATTGTTAATATTCTTATAATTATATACTGAAACTACAAAATATTTAATCCTGTTTTATTACTTTTAAAGTCTTAAATCAGTTTATGAAATATTTTGTAGTTTTCTTTTTTTTAGTACTATCTGTACCTGCTTTTGCGCAAGTTAAGAAACCTTCCCAAAAAGTTGATGGTGTCATCATCAGTAACACAACTAGAGAACCATTGTCTAGTGTAAACATCATTAATATTAATAAAGTCAGAGGAGCGACAACCGATTCAAGAGGCCATTTTGAAATCGATGTACAACTAAATGACACACTTCACATTACCAGTCTCGGATTC
Organism: Flavobacterium sp. RSP49; assembly: GCF_003968735.1. Classification (NCBI taxonomy): domain Bacteria; kingdom Pseudomonadati; phylum Bacteroidota; class Flavobacteriia; order Flavobacteriales; family Flavobacteriaceae; genus Flavobacterium; species Flavobacterium sp. RSP49. The sequence goes on from NZ_RYDN01000012.1 coordinate 14,300, forward strand.
CAATCGCTTCGTGTCCGGGTTACTAATGACTGGATAAAAAATAAAAGCACCAAAATACAGCTAACAGAAAAAGCAATTGCTCTTGAAGAAATAGTTATAAGACCTTTTAATCTAACCGGATATCTTGAAGTAGATACTAAAATTATTCCTATCAGTGAAAATTACCGCTACAGTATTTCCGGATTAACACAAGGATACGAAGCGGGTCAATATTCCCCAAATGCATTTGGAAGAGTATTGGGCTCCATCTTTAATCCAGCAGATATGCTCTATAATTTCTTTGGTAACAACCCCAAAGAACTCAAGAAACTAAAAGAATTAAAAAAGGATGATACCGTTCGAAATCTATTGGAATCAAAATTTGACAGAGAAACTATTGCGGTACTTTTAGGTATTGACAAAAATGAAATTCCTGAAATTTTGCAACGCTGCAACTACTCTGAATCGTTTATAAAAACAGCAAACGACCTACAAATCATGGATGCTATCAGTGGCTGTTATGAAGAATATAAAGTTTTAAAGATAAAATAAAACATACTCTTATATTGAAATTTTGCCATTTCCATAAATTAAATCATTCCTCAATTCTTAAAGAAATTGGGGCTTTTTTAAAGTAATATTTCAAACAAATCAAAAATATTATATACATTTACCTACATCAAGAATTAAAAACAAAACCTAAATACTCCTATTATGGCAAAAAGTCAAGACGCGAAGAAAACCGCAAAGAAAGAGCCTTTAAAAACGGCTAAAGAAAAGAAAGAAGAAAAAAGAGACAAGAAAAACACTCCCAAAAGAGACTAATTATTAGTGAGCAGTGAGCAGTTTTTAGTATTCAGTTACAAATAGACTGAATACTAAAAACTGATTACTGAACACTTTGTTTTATTTGACTGGAATAGTAGCTAAAATTTCCAAAACAAATTTCCAAAATTTCTGAGAAGAAGAAATACTAGCTCTTTCATCAGGGGAATGCGCTCCGTGAATGGTTGGCCCAAAGGAAATCATGTCCATATCCGGATAATTTGTCCCTAGAATTCCACATTCTAATCCTGCGTGACACGCCACTACTTTTGGTTTTTCACCGTTTTGTTTTTCGTATATTGGCACCAAAACATCCAAAATTTCAGATTCTGAATTTGGTGTCCAACCAGGATATGCACCTGAAAATTCTACTTCACAACCCATTAGTTCAAAAGCGGAACGCAACGCATTGGCCAAATCAAATTTAGCCGTTTCAACAGAAGAACGTGTTAAACATTGTACTGAAAGTTGTCCATCACCTACAATTACTTTGGCAATATTATTCGATGTTTCTACTAAATCTGCAAAATCAGCACTCATGCTGTACACTCCGTTGTGCGCCGTATACATAGATCGTACAAAATAAAACTGAGCAATTGTCGGCATTACTCTAGCAGGAGCTGCCTCCATTTTTTCAAAAACAACTTCTAAATTTGGCTCTGTCGTTTTAAGTTCCGTTTTGATTTCGTTTACAATTTGCTGCATGTCAAAAACAAAAGCTTCATCATACACTTCGGCAATAATTACTTTAGCTTGACTTTCACGCGGAATTGCATTGCGTAAACTTCCTCCTTTTATTTCGGAGATTTGCAAACCAAAATTATCAAAACCATCAAATAACAATCGGTTCATGATTTTATTGGCATTACCTAACCCTTTATGAATATCCATTCCGGAGTGACCGCCTTTCAGGCCTTTTACAGTAATTGTATACCCCACAGAACCTTCGGGAGTGGCCTCTTCATCATACTCTGCAGTGGCCGTCACATCAATTCCTCCTGCACAACCAATATCTATTTCATCATCTTCTTCCGTATCCATATTTAAAAGAATTTGACCTTGCAGAATACCTCCTTTTAAGTTCAGTGCTCCTGTCATTCCTGTTTCTTCGTCAATAGTAAACAAAGCTTCTATTGCAGGATGCGGAATATCAGTACTTTCTAAAATTGCCATAATCGCAGCAACTCCAAGACCGTTATCAGCACCAAGCGTTGTTCCTCGAGCACGAACCCAATCTCCATCTACATACATATCGATTCCTTGGGTATCAAAATCAAAAACAGTATCAGCATTTTTTTGGTGCACCATATCCAAATGTCCTTGAAGTACGATAGCTTTTCGGTTTTCCATACCAGCAGTTGCCGGTTTTCGGATAATTACGTTGCGAATTTCATCTTCAAAAGTCTCTAATCCAAGGCTTTCGCCAAATTTTTTTATGAACGCAATCACACGATCTTCCTTTTTAGAAGGACGAGGCACGGCATTCAAATCGGCAAACTTGTTCCAAAGTGCTTTTGGTTCCAGACTTCTTATTTCTTGACTCATTTATTTGTGTTTGAGGTTTAACATTTACAAGTCCCAAAGTTACAAAGTTTAAATTCCTTACGGTAGTAATTGATATTGTAATTATATTTACATTTCCAAAATTCAACCATTGAAAACAAAATATTTCCTTTCCTCCTTTCTATTTATCCAAATACTGCTTTTACAAATTATTTCCTTCTATCCGGAACAGGTAGAAGAATGGTATAGCAATGGTCTCTACCCGATACTTTCGTTGTTCTCGAGAACCATTCTGGGAGAAATTCCATTTTCCATAGGCGATTGTCTCTATTTCATAGTTATTTTATTTGTTTTCAAATGGCTTTGGAACAAACGAAAAACATGGAAATCCAATTGGAAAGACACCCTTTTGAGTATATTGAGCTTTGTTTCGGTTTTTTACTTTTTGTTTCATGTACTTTGGGCACTGAATTATTACCGTGAACCGCTTTTTGAAAAAATGGAAATTCAAAAAGACTATTCAGATGCTGATTTATTGGCTTTCACCAAAAAAATAATTGCCAAAACCAATGCCGTTCAAAACCAACTCACAAAAAATGACAGCTTGAAAGTGGTATTCCCGTACTCTCAAGAACAGGTTTTTGAAATGAGTATGAATGGATATAAAAACCTGGAAGCGGAACATCCTTACTTCGCCTATTCAAACCTAAGTGCTAAAAAATCGTTAATTAGTTTGCCCTTGACCTACATGGGTTTTGGAGGCTATTTGAATCCGTTTACCAATGAAGCACAGGTTAATTACCTGGGTCCAATGTACAGTTTCCCCATGACTACTAATCATGAAATGGCACACCAAATAGGCTTTGCAAGCGAAAGTGAATGCAATTTTATTGGGTATTTAGCTTCGGTCAAAAATGATGATTTGTATATTCAATATTCAGGGTACAGCATGGCTTTGCGATATTGTTTAAGCAACTGGAAGGCCCGAGACGAGGTGGTTTTTAAACAATTATTAAACACTGTTCATCCCGGTATTATTAAAAACTACAAAGAAAGTGAGCATTTCTGGAAGCAATACGACACGATTATCGACAAAGGATTCCATGCTTTTTATGATCAATTCCTGAAAGCAAACCAGCAAAAAGACGGCATCGAGGGCTATAGTAAATTTATAAATTTGATGGTAAATTATTACAAAGAAAAGGATTTTTAGTCCTAAAGTTTGAAAGTAAAAAGTCTTAAAGTAAAATGATTATCCTTTCAATAACCCGTCAAACTGTCTAAAAACCTCCATTTTGAGTTTTTGTTCTCGGACTCCTATCTTTGAAAAATCTCAAATATGGGATTCTCAGAGACTTGTTTTAGGTTTTTAGACAGACTGCCGTTGGGTGCAATTAATTTTTGATGATAATTTTCGTCAGTTCGAGTGATCCCGCTTTTGGGCGGGATTATATCGAGAACTAGAAAATTAGTATTAAAAACTGTTCTCGATACATTTTTTGTTCCGTTTTACTACACAAAAAACACTCGAACTGACGTTTTAAATAATTACACCCAACGGGTTTTTAATACTAATTTTTGAGACAGATTTAAATATTTACAAAGAAAAAAGAGAATTTAAAGCACTATTTTAAAGTACTTAATTTGATTTTTATTGCAGACTAATGAAAGCAAAAAGGTTAAAGTCGAAAGACAATAAACTTAAAAAGACTTTCAACATTTGACTTTAAGACTTTACACAATTAAACCTCGTCACTTGCGAAAATTATAAAACTTTTCTTTTTGTAGGGTCTTATGATTAGTCTTTCTTCCTGATCAAAACGAATGTAGTTGTAGACCCAATTCAGGAATACGACGGCTTTATTTTTGAAACCAATCAGTGAAAACAAGTGGACAAACATCCAGACAAACCAGGCAAAAACGCCGCTGAAATGGTATCCAGGCAAATCGACTACCGCTTTATTCCTTCCTATGGTTGCCATAGAACCTTTATCATTGTATTCAAAAGCTTCCATGGGTTTATTTTCAATTAATTTTATTAAGTTTTCGCCCAATAATTTCCCTTGCTGCATCGCAGGTTGCGCCATCATGGGATGTCCTTGCGGATAGGTTTCGGATTCCATGGAAGCAATAGAACCAGCTTCAAGACCGCCTGTAGCAACTTGATACAGCAGTGGTTGGAAAGTATGGTAATTGTGTTTATCTAAAAGGACAACTTGGACTTTCTTATTTTTGAGTTTTTTAGCTAACGCAATTCCGGCAAAGCCACCGCCTATAATAACTATTCTGGGTAAAGGTGAGTTTGGGATGTTCATTTTTATTGAAATATTTTTTAAAGGTGCTAAAGAATCAAAGATACAACGTTTTAAAATGTGAATTGACAAAGTGAAGGGTGAGAAGTAAATGGTAAAGAGTCAAATTAAACATTTTAAAAATTGGATTTTATTCCGCAAGATCAGGATTTTATTTTTTTAAAGTCCGTCAGAAAACTAATCGTGTAATTGAGTTTTGATAAATGTGAAAAGGCTTTTCCTTTGTTTTACGAAAGAAAAGCGTGCAATAGATAGTAGAAAACGAACGAAACGAACTAAAAAAGCAGACAACTCCCCCAAAATAAATGATTGCTTTTCATTCGTTTATAATCCGTTATGATTTTGTATTTACACCCATATAGCAACAAACCTTACTTATATATTGTGTGTATTTCTGCAATGCGCTATATTTGCATTCTTAAAATAATAAACAATGATTAAGATTACTTTGCCCGACGGGTCAGTTAAAGAGTTTGCTTCAGGGGTAACACCGATGGATGTTGCTAAAAGCATTAGTGAAGGATTTGCCAGAAATGTGATTTCGGCTTCTTTTGATGATACAACTATTGAAACCACAACTCCTTTGACGACAGACGGCAGTCTTATCTTGTATACCTGGAATGACGAGGGCGGAAAAAAAGCATTCTGGCACTCTACTTCGCATGTTATGGCACAGGTTCTGGAGGAAATGTACCCAGGAATCAAATTAACGCTCGGACCAGCAATATCTAATGGATTTTATTATGATGTGGATTTTGAAGATCAAAAAATAACGGACGCGGATTTTAAGAAAATTGAGGATCGTGTTCTTGAAATAGCAAGAGGAAAACATGAATTCAAGCTGCGTCCTGTATCTAAAAAAGCCGCTTTAGAATTATACAAAGACAACGTTTATAAAACAGAAATGATAACCAATCTTGAGGACGGAACGATTACGTTTTGCGATCATGATACGTTTACTGACTTATGCCGCGGTGGTCATATTCCAAATACTGGAATCATCAAAGCGATGAAAATAATGAGTGTTGCCGGTGCCTACTGGCGCGGTGATGAAAAAAACAAACAGTTGACCCGGGTTTACGGAACTTCGTTTCCGAAACAAAAGGATCTTACGGAATACCTTTTATTACTAGAAGAGGCAAAGCGTCGCGACCATAGAAAACTAGGAAAGGAATTAGAGTTATTTGCTTTTTCACAAAAAGTTGGAGCAGGCTTACCGTTATGGTTGCCAAAAGGAGCTGCATTGAGAGATCGTTTAGAACAGTTTTTAAAAAAAGCACAGAAGAAAGCGGGTTATGAGCAAGTAATTACGCCACATATAGGTCAGAAGGAATTGTATGTCACTTCAGGACATTATGCTAAGTATGGTGCTGATAGTTTTCAACCTATAAGCACTCCTGCTGAAGGTGAAGAGTTTTTATTGAAACCTATGAACTGTCCCCATCACTGCGAAATTTATAATGTAAGACCATGGTCCTACAAAGATTTACCAAAACGTTATGCTGAATTTGGAACCGTTTATAGGTACGAACAAAGTGGTGAATTACACGGATTAACCCGTGTAAGAGGATTTACTCAGGATGACGCTCATATTTTTTGTACACCGGAACAACTGGATGAAGAATTCAAGAAAGTAATTGACTTGGTATTGTATGTATTTGGTTCATTAGGATTCGAAAACTTTACCGCTCAGATTTCTTTGAGAGACAAAGAAAACAGAGATAAGTATATCGGTAGTGATGAAAATTGGGAAAAAGCAGAAAATGCGATTATTAATGCTGCTGCAGATAAAGGGCTGAACACCATCGTTGAATATGGTGAAGCCGCTTTCTATGGTCCAAAATTGGATTTCATGGTAAAAGATGCTTTGGGAAGACAATGGCAATTAGGAACCATTCAAGTAGATTATAACCTGCCGGAACGTTTTGATTTGACCTACAAAGGATCTGACAATGAATTACACAGACCGGTGATGATTCACAGAGCTCCTTTTGGATCAATGGAACGATTTATTGCTATTTTATTAGAACATACTGCAGGAAATTTCCCTCTTTGGTTAATGCCGGAACAAGCTATAATATTGTCTTTGAGCGAGAAATATGAAATATATGCGAAAAAAGTTTTAGATTTGCTAGAAAATCACGAAATTCGCGCCCTCATAGATAATAGAAACGAGACAATCGGGAAGAAAATCAGAGATGCCGAAATGCAAAAAACCCCGTTTATGTTGATCGTAGGCGAGGAAGAAGAGAGAAACGGAACCATCTCTATCCGTCGTCACGGACAAGAAGGAAAGGGAAATATCAGCGTTACAATAGACGAATTTGTTGCTATTGTAAATGAAGAGATCAATAAAACATTAAAAGTATTTACAGTTTAACTTAAATTATAAAGTCATAGCAATAAGAAGCAACAGAGGTTACCAACCTCGCGTAGAAAAAAAAGATGCACACAGAATAAACAGTCTTATTCGTGGTGTACAAGAAGTAAGACTTGTAGGAGAAAACATTGAGCCGGGAGTTTTTAAACTTTCGGAAGCTCTAAGATTAGCGGATCAATTTGAATTGGATCTTGTTGAGATTTCTCCAAATGCAGAACCACCGGTGTGCAAAATCATGGATTACAAGAAATTTGTTTACGAGCAAAAGAAACGTGATAAGATCCTAAAAGCGAAATCTACACAAGTAGTCGTTAAGGAAATCCGTTTTGGCCCTCAAACAGATGAACATGATTATGAATTTAAGAGAAAGAATGCAGAAAAATTCTTGAAAGAAGGAGCCAAATTGAAAGCATTCGTTTTCTTCAAAGGGCGTTCAATCATATACAAGGATCAAGGTCAAATCTTATTGTTGAGATTGGCAACAGATCTTGAAGAATTTGGAAAAGTAGAAGCCATGCCTGTTCTGGAAGGAAAGAGAATGATCATGTTCATCGCTCCTAAAAAGAAAAAGTAATATCCTCCCCTAACCCCTCCGAAGGAAGGGAACAAAAAAAAGAGAAACAAATATAACTTCTCGTCACCCTCCCCTTTGGGGAGGGCTGGGGAGAGGAAAAAATAAGTAAGTACGAATAAATTAAAACACTAGGAAAAAATGCCTAAAATGAAAACCAAATCTAGCGCCAAGAAACGTTTTAAAGTTACTGGTTCTGGAAAGATTAAAAGAAAGCATGCTTTTAAAAGTCACATTTTGACTAAAAAGTCTAAAAAACGTAAATTAGCATTGACTCACTCTGCGCTAGTTCACAAAACAGATATGAAAAGCATCAAACAACAATTAAGAATTATTTAATAAGTCTTAAAGTTGCAAAGTCAAAGGTCTTAAAGCCTTTGGACATTCGACTTTAAAAACTTTTGACTAAATAGTCTTTAGGTTAAAACAATTTAAAATAACCTTGGAGTACGGCCATTAAGCGCTTTTGATTTAATTCAAGCCGCCTGCTACAAAAAAACAATAAAAATTATGCCAAGATCGGTAAATTCAGTTGCAAAAAGAGCAAGAAGAAAAAAAATAATGAAGCAAGCCAAAGGTTTCTTTGGTAGACGTAAAAACGTTTGGACAGTCGCTAAGAATGCGGTAGAGAAAGCAATGTGCTACGCTTACCGTGACAGAAAAGTGAACAAAAGAAATTTCCGTGCATTATGGATTCAACGTATCAACGCTGGAGCTAGATTGGAAGGAATGTCTTATTCACAATTCATGGGTAAAGTAAAAGCTAACGGAATCGAATTGAACCGTAAAGTGCTTGCTGATTTAGCAATGAATCACCCAGAAGCTTTCAAAGCAGTACTTAATAAAGTAAAATAAACGTTTTATAACTCAATTTAGATTACTTACTTATATAAAAAACCCAATCCGAAAGATTGGGTTTTTTTGTTTACATACGGTTCAGCTTAACTGCTTCTGCACCATCATTGCATTAAATTATACTTTTTGATAATGTACTTGGTAATAGGCTTTAGTGGTTTTCCCGTTACTGGGTGAAATCCTGCCATATTGAAAAGTTCTATCACTCCATCACGCTTACAATACCACACGATAGGTGTCTCTTTATTAAAGAATTGCAACGTACTACTACAATCTACTTTCTTTAATTTCATTACCTCCTCATCAATGGAACTACTAATTCCAAACTGTCCATTGTCTTTCAAGCAATCTACTGCTACATAATAATTCCCCTCCCATTTCATACAGTCCTTCTCTGGAAAAAAAATTCCTTTTACAGTATATCCCATAAAAAATAATGCCATCAAAATAGCAAGAATAATTCCTGATTTTCTCCAATGCGTATATTGAGAGATTCCTGCTAGAACATTATTAGTAGGGTTCACTAATTGAATACCAACATCAGTTATTCTCTTTTTTTGAAACGCTTTAACACTTTCTTGAGCATCTCTTTCGCTACTCTTACCATGGAGTAAATACGTATTATAAGGCCTTGGAATAAAATCTACCAAAATGGCTGCTAATTCTATTCTAGCCGCAGTATCAGAATCTTTCTGTCCTTTTAGAAAGGATATAATGGGTTTAAATTTTCCGAGATCAAAATTTTCAATTACCCGTCTCAAAGTATCCTCCGCTTTAGCATCAAAAAACATTTTAAATACATTTTCATCTGCATTAGACAGGCCATTACCCAATTTCATCAAGCATAGATTCCGCAATTGTGCAGGGGTTGGATTTAATAATATTCCCGACACTTCATCCATTTTAGAGACTTGATATTCTGCTTTAATGGCACGTTTATACTCCTCAAAAGTAATTTTATTCATACTCCTATTTTGGTATTTATAAGCATTAGTCGGAAACTATCAGAATTACCGGAATTACCGGAATTCCTTTGAGAACAAACTGCACTATCCTCATTCCTTTGCTTAAGAATTCTTTGCTGTCTTGAATTGCAATCAAGACAAATGTACAAAACTAGTTCTTAAAAAAAGTGTTACAAAACAGCCTGGTCGGTCTATTCGGGAAGTATAGATGGTCCTATTCTGTTTTCAGCACACTTACTTCCCAAAAAAGCTAATCTTTTATGGTAGGCTAATCCTGATAACAATTCAATTTCGAAATCGGACTGACCAACCCATATTTAATTTTAATTCAAAAAAAAATGAAAAGAATACTACTAGTATCGTGTTTAATCATTGCCGGAATTGCAATGGTTTCCTGTACCAATGACGAAGTACAAACCACTCCAGATAACAAACAACAAGTATCCGCTGATGATACAGGAGGAGGTGCGAATGGACAAACTAAAATTCCTCCTCCAAAATAAAAATACAAATATAGAATTACATCCATATCTAAAATTAATTTGTGTATTTTCGGGGTATGAAACTTAAAAAGTTGAATTCCCCGTTTTTAATTTCACTCATCCTATTATTTACAGGATTTATATCTTGCAAAAAAGAAAGTACCATTGCAACACAAATCAAAAGCAACCCGCACTACCAACAGCATTTTTTACGAGCAGAAAAACATTTTGAAAACCAAGTTTATGATAGTGCTTTTTATTACTACAACGAATCAAAATTAGTTTGTAATGAAGGAACGGATACTGAAAAAATAATTTATTCCTTATTAAAAATGGCTGTAATTCAGCAAATACAAGGGGATTATATGAGTAGTGAAACCACGGCTACTGAGGCTATTTCATTATTCCAAAAAACAACAAATCGCTACTACAAATGTGCTGTATATAACATATTAGGTATTAATTACGAGCGACTCTATGACTATGACAATGCAATACTCTACTATAATAAAGCACTCAATCAAATCCCGGATGAATCACAAAAAACAATCCTTACAAATAATATTGCCGTAGCGTATATAGGCAAAAATGATTACAAAAGCGCACTGCAGCTTTTGTTGCCATTAACTCTCCATACAAACATTTCAAACGATGAGGAAAATAATGCCAGGGTTCTTGATAATTTGGGCTATTGCTATTTCAAAATGGGTGATGCAAGAAGTCTTCATTATCTGAATACCGCTTTAATCATAAGAAAAAAAATAAAAGATGACTTTGGAATTACCACCAGTTATCTTAATATTGCTGAGTTCTATAAAAAACCCAATCCTGTATTATCTTATAAATATGCACAATTAGCTTACGAAAAAGCAACAAAAATTAACAATGTTGATGACCGATTGAAAGCAATCGCATTATTAATACGAAATAGCGTTGGGAAGGAAACAAAAAAATTTTCCATTCTTCACCTCCACATCAATGACAGCATCAATAAAGCCCGACAAAAAGCAAAAAATCAATTTGCAAAAATAAAATATGATTCTAAAAAAGATAAAAATGAAAATTTAGAACTAAAAACACAAAAAATAGAAAATGCACTTTTATTAGAAAAGCAAAAAAATAGAAATCTAATTTTATCCTTTGTAATCGTATTCACCTTAATAATAAGCATTTCCGCAGCAAATTTTCTTATGGCTAAAAACCGAAGAGAAAAGGTGAAAATTTCATATACCACTGAAATTCGAATTTCAAAAAAACTACATGATGAACTAGCTAACGATGTGTATCAAACCATGGCATTTGCAGAAACACAAGATTTATCCACCGCACAAAATAAAGAAGTTTTACTAACCAGCCTAGACACTATTTATTCCCGGACACGAAACATTTCCAGAGAAAACAGCACTATTGAAGCAGGAGCACTGTTTGAAACTAGTTTAAAAGAAATGATGTCCGGTTTTCAAACAAATGAAATCAATATATTAACCAATGGAATGGATACAATTCAGTGGAACGCTATAAACAGTACTAAAAAAATAACGCTTTACCGAGTGGTACAAGAGTTACTGGTCAACATGAAAAAGCACAGCCAATGCAGTTTAGTTGTATTAACTTTCAAAAAAAATAAAAATAAATTACAAGTCGATTACACTGATAATGGTATTGGAGCCACGCTTGAAGAATTAACTTCAACAAATGGACTTCAAAATGTGGAAAACCGTATTCATGCTATAAAAGGAACCCTTAATTTTGACAGTAAATCCAACAAAGGATTTAGAGTCCGTTTTATTTTTCCAATATAATCTAGTCCATATGTTCCATAAAGTTTTAGTTGCCGAAGATTTAGACACTATAAGCATCGCAATAATTCAAGCACTAGGAGAGCTTTCTATTTTAGAAATTCACCATGCCAAATACTGTGATGAAGCTTTCCTAAAAATAAAAAGAGCCCTTCATGACAAAGTTCCCTATGACTTGTTGATTAGTGATTTATCATTTAAACCCGATCACCGTCAGGATCAATTATCCTCTGGTGAGGAACTCATTGAAGCCGTAAAAAAAGAACAGCCTGAACTTAAAACCATTGTGTTTTCGATAGAAGACAAATCCTTTAGAATAAAATCACTGTATACTAATTTAGGAATAAATGCCTATGTATCAAAAGGAAGAGACAGTATTCCGGAACTCAAGAAAACGATACAAAATATTTATAATAATAAGAACCTTCATCCATCTGAGGAAGTACGCCATGCTTTAAGAAACAAATCCCTTTTTGAAATTGAAGCCTATGATATTTTACTTTTAAAATCTTTATCCAATGGATTAACCCTGGAGGATATTGCCTCGGAATTTAAAAATTCCGGAATTATTCCTAGTGGCACCAGTAGTCTTGAAAAACGCATCAATAGGCTTAAAATATATTTCAAAGCAAACAATAACGTACATCTTATAGCCATCACTAAAGATTTAGGATTAGTCTAATTCGCATTTCAGACTATTAAAAACTAAAAAAAATATTCCAATAACGTTATTACTGCAATTTAAAAGCATCAAAAACAATCAATTGCTAAGGTCATTTACAGCGCTCCAAAGATTTTTGACACGGTGATTAAATCCTAAAACATAGCGGTAGAATTGATATATTTTTTACGGTTGTACCAAAGATAAGTGATGACTAAAATTTAATGTCGTATTTTAATAAAGTACTAAATTTCTTTGCCACAGATTTCACAGATTAGCACAGATTAATTCGTTATGTAATTTTAAAAATCTTTTTAATCCTTACAATCTGTGGCAAAAAATCTTTTTAATAATTGCGACAATATATCTTTCTTGCTACTTAAGTTTGCGAAATTAGCTTAAATTAACTTCTTCTTTTGACCATTGTATTGGTAAATCATAGCCTGATTTTAATAAAAATGATGTCTTTACGGTTTCCCGTAAAAAATAGATTTCAAAAGTTGCTAGATTTGGTTTATAAAAAATCAAATGAAACAAATGCTCCAGTTTACAATAACCAAATTAGTATTCGCTCGATATTCCGAAGGAAGGATCTTGACAAAGGACAACTATCGAGAGTTCAAAAACCAAATAAAAAAACCCATCTTTTTTATACTGTCATTTTGCATCCTAACCTCTTGCAAATCAGAACCAAAAAAACAACCTCAACACCGACAAATACTTCACAACCAGACATATATAAAATATGATGACGATGTGTTAGTAGTACCAAAACAAACGGATACAGCTATAGACAAAAAAACAAATAGGCAAACTGATTCGTTAAAAAGAAAAAATCAAATACCTCTTGCAAATCCAATACAAAGTCCAATTGGGATTGCTATACCTCAAGAAAAGCTAAAAACCTCTTCAAGACAACGAAAAGGTAAAGTTATTTACACATCGGAACGTAAAAAAAAGAATCAATGGAAAAAATTATAATTATAAAATACATCCTGTTGTTTTCAATACAAATAGTTGTACTGAGTATCGGCGGAATATTTATTATTTATTTAGTATAAAAAATTTGGAAAAAACAATCCAAATGAGGAAAACCGTAAAGAAGTTATCTTTTACGGAAGTAATTTTGAAACCAATTAGCAACAAAATACTATGGAATTAACCATTCAACTAAAATCCCTAGCGGATAAAATCATTCAGTTAAAAGACAAAATCGAAATAAAACATCACATTCAGTCAATTGATGACATTTATCAATTTGAAAAGGAATTACTGGAAACTGTTGGGGCTTATGAAGGGAAGTGATTTGCTTTGTAAAAGTATTTACAGTACGAAATAAATCCTGTATTATGACCTTTTGACCTAAGTCATTAAAGTACGTGTTGCACCATAAATTCTAAAAGTTGACAAGAATATAAATTATAATTAAACAAATGATTTACAATAACAATTTCAGAAAAATAACGGTAACAGAAAACGGAATAGTTTTGACTTATAAAACACAAAAAATAAAAAAAATATTATTTTCTGAGTTAGACAAAACGTACGTAAAAGTAAATAAAATGAGGCCAAGTTATACTCTTGTAATTATTTTGGTATCATTATCCTTGGGTTTTCTTTCCTATTTGTACCTGCAAATAGACCTAATCTTACTGATTCCTTTTTTTTTGATTGTATTTATTTTTTTAAAAATGAATGAACACAAAAGCTATAGCATAAAAATCCGTTTGAAAAATGGTGAAATTATAGAAGAAAAAATATTGGCAAAATTAAAACTGGAGACTATCAACAGTATCAATGAAGTCCAAAAAGGGATCTACAACTATAAAATAAATAACAACAAGAATTAGCTTTAGTTCCTAACTATGGTCATTTGACTGTTTACGCCAAACTTTAAAAAAAATTATATGAATCTCAAAAAAAATCAAATATTAAAACTGTAATTATCGTTGACTACCCGCTATATGTAACATACTGCTTCTTGTGCAGATAATTAAACTTTTTCTCGAAAAAGCAGAATCATATAACAAGTATAAGTAATGAAATTTCTTCTTTGTCGATATAACCAAAATAAAATACATCAGAAAACAATATTAAACAATCCATAAGACTCGAAAAATTCCTCAAATTCCATTTAATTATCATACGTTTGAGCTACTCTAATTCTATCCGTAAAAAGTGATACTACTATTCTCCTAATTAAATGAAACTCCTATTTTCCATACTGTTCCTCTTCCTAGCCACTTTTACTTTCGCTCAAACCAAAATCCTTTCCTGGAACATAGCCAATTTTGGAAAATCGAAATCCGAAGAAACCATTACTTATATTGCAAAAACGCTGAAAGATTATGACATAATTGCCATTCAGGAAGTGGTTGCCGGATATGGCGGCGCACAGGCAGTAGCACGATTAGCGGATGAGCTCAACCGAAAAGGAGCTAAATGGGAGTATGTGATCAGTGACCCCACCAGCAGCAGTGCCTATAAAACCGAAAGATATGCCTTCATTTGGAAATCGAGCAAAGTAAAGAAAATAGGAAAAGCTTGGCTCGAAAAAAAATACCAGCTAGAGATTGAAAGAGAGCCCTATTTTTGCACTTTTCAATATAAAAATAAACAATTCACGCTAGTCAATTTTCATGCTATTACTAAAAAAATGCAACCCGAATCCGAGATTAAATATTTCAAATTTTTACCTGATGAATATCCCACCTTGAATTTAATTTTTGCAGGAGACTTCAACTGTCCGCAATCACATTCGGTTTTCAATTCGTTGAAAAAAATGGGATTTCAATCTATTTTAGTAAACCAAAAAACCTCATTGAAACAAGAATGCAAAAAAGAGATTTGTCTCGCTTCTGAATTTGATAATATGTATTACAAAACTTCTAAAACTACACTTCTAAATTCCGGTATTATTCCTTTTTATAAAAATTTTAGTACACTAAAAGAAGCCCGAAAAATATCCGATCACGTTCCTATTTGGTTTGAATTTTCTTTGAATTGATATCCACACCGCATTAAGTGCTGTTATGACTAATGCAATTGATGTTATTCAGAAATATTTAGACAAGGAAAATGAAGATGGAAGCGTTTAATCATTTATCTTTTAGCACATAAAATTACATAACAATCTTATTTAAAGCTGTTTTACTTAAAGTTAATTCTTTTGACTTTACGACTTTTAAACTTTCGACTTACTTATGTCTTTAATTTTTTCTTTTTAGCTGCAGGGAACAACACATTGTTCAAAATCAAACGGTATCCGGGTGAATTTGCATGCAAGTCCAAAACTGTAGGGGGATCGCCTACCTGATGCTGAAAATCCTCCGGATCATGACCCCCATAAAAAGTGAATATCCCTTTCCCCTTCTGCCCATGAATGTAACGGGCTTCGCCATTAAGCTCGCAGGTCCCCATGACTAAAACATTCGATTTTACAAGTACCGCATCAAATGATGTGGTTTGTCCCATAAATCCTTTAACAAGTTGTGTGTGATTTTGACACAACATAGTGGGAATAGGATCCCATTTTGCCGAAAATTCCATTAAGGTAAAATAATCTTTTTCCATGGGAATTCTTCGTTTAGAAGTCATATCAATATCAGAGAACTCATATTGTTCAGGTCTTCGCTCTAAGATAAAATCTTTGAAAGCAAAAGAATTACCGTAATTCATCTTCGATTGGTAATTCCCTTCACTCACATCCCCATCAAACATAGCTTCGCAAATATCTACTCCATCCGCAGCAAGAGCAATATCAAAACTATCTGTTGCAGAGCACATGGCAAACATAAACCCACCTCCTATTACAAAGTCTCTAATCTTTTTAGCCACAGCTCCCTTTTCGTCAGATACTTTTGAAAACCCTAATTTTGTTGCCAGTATTTCAGCTTCTTTCTTTTGTTCAATATACCAAGGTACATTTTTATACGCCCCATAAAACTTACCGTATTGCCCGGTAAAATCTTCGTGATGCAAGTGCAACCAGTCGTAAAGCAACAATTGGTCTCCCAACACTTCCTGATCATATATAGCTGTAAAAGGAATTTCAGCATAGGTCAAGACCAGCGTAACCGCATCATCCCACGGTTGTTTCCCTTTTGGTGTATACACGGCAATCTTTGGTGCTTTCTCTAAAATAACGGATTCCATATTCTGGGATGGACTGGAGATTTCATTTAAGAGTATCACTTCTTCCTCATCAGAGATTATTTCAAAACTCACTCCCCTAATCTGGCACTCTTTGCGTATTTCCTGCCCATCAGGCACTAAAAAAGAACCGCCACGGTAGTTGAGTAGCCAGCTGACTTTGTAATTTTTTTCCAAACACCAAAATGTAATTCCATACGCCTTCAAGTGATTTTGTTGCGTGGTTTCATCCATTGGCAACAAAATAAAAGAAGCTTTTGCGGAAATTGATAGTAGAAAAATCAGAATATATATAAATCGCTTGTACATCATTGTATTGCCTTTTTATATTTCAAAGATAGAAAGGAAGCCGTTCAAATGAGAATAATTTAACTTTAAAATGAATGCACCAATCTAATTTAAATAAAACCACGTAAAAACACCTATAGCCAGACGAATTAGTATCTATAAATTTGTAACTATAACCTAATCTACATTAAATGAAAAATTTAGCACTAAATTCAAAGGAAAACAATAACCATTTTAATTTTAAAACTATTTTAAAAAAAATTGGGTTTTCTTTGTTAGTAGGACTTATTGTTGTTTTTTACACTTTATGTTTTAATTATTTTCTCCTGTAATGCTAAATCGAGACCAAAAAACACCACAAACTATTGTTTCAAAAAATTATTATGCCGCGTTATCAGAAGAAATCCTATCAACTGCAAAATTAGGAAAAGATACGACTTCTCTCAGAAGACAACTTTATTATATCAGACATACAAAAATCGAAAAGAGTCTAGACACTGATGCTTTAAAAAAAACTTTTTGGATTAATATCTATAATGCATTTTATCTCATTATTCTAAATGAAACAAAACAAGACGACACTATGTATCGTCTTAAAAGGATTAAGATTGCACGTCACATATTCTCGTTAAATGATATTGAACATGGGATTTTAAGAAAAAATAAATTCAAAATGGGATTAGGATATGTAACCAACCCATTTTATTGTGATTTTATAAAAACCTTAGCCGTCAGCAAACTAGACTACCGAATCCACTTTGCGTTAAGAACTACAAATTTAAATCCTACACCATTTGATTGTTTTAACTGCGAAGAAATTGAAGTGCAGCTTGCCATTGTCACCACTGATTTTATCAAATTTGAAACTGAATTTGACCATGAATCAAAAAAAATGATCGTATCGCAATTTTTGTTTACCTATTTACGGGATTTTGGCGGAATACAATCCATAAAAAAAATGCTGAAAACTATTTTTAAAAAAGATTTCAAAGGATATTCGTTAAAGTTCAAGCCGTATTACCGAATCTAAAAAAAGCACCGTATCTCATAATGCATTCGCATCTGCTAAAGGAATCCCTTAGCTTAAAATTTGAATTTAAGCTGTTTGAAATTTAAAAAATCTTCTCTTTTTTTGTAGAAAAAAAGTACATCCTACATTGTTCTTAGTGCAAATGGGTTCAAATTAATACTCAAACGACATAATTTCATTTTGAACCGCATACACAACCAATCCTGCAATATTCCTGGATTCTGTTTTAAGCAACAAGTTATTTCGATGTCCTTCCACCGTTCTTGGACTTATAAAAAGTTGCTCTGCAATTTCTAAGGTACTTTTTTGATAGCAAATAAGTTTCAGCACTTCCAATTCACGTACGCTCAAAAAGCCACTATCAAAGTTACTTTTCGTTTTTCTAGTACTCAAAATATTGGTTTGAATAATTCTCATGACATATTCCGTATAGTAAAATCCTTTTAAAGCCACTTCATTTACGGTGGTAAGCAATTCTTGTGGTGTCGTATTTTTTATCAAATAGGAAACAGCACCAACATCAATCATATTCGCCACAAAAGATTTAGAATCATAGCTGGTTAGCGCTATAATTTTTATTTCAGGGAATTCTTTGTGGATGATCTTAGTAGCTTCAACTCCATTTAAAATTGGCATTTTCAGATCCATGATAATAATATCGGGATGATTTTTAGTACTGCGAAGGAAGGAAATCAATTCATCCCCATTGGAAGCTTCAAAAACAATCTCAATATTTGTTTCCTGTTCCAGCAAAAAAGAGATTCCTTTCCTAAAAAGAATTTCATCATCTACTAAAATTATTTGAATAACATCATTCATTATTTAAAAATTAAAAGTGGCCGTAATCCCTTTATTTACAGCTGAATTAATGACAATGGTGCTGTTTAAAAAAGCGACTCTACTATCAATATTTTTCATCCCAAGACCTTTTTGCATGTCTTTATTTTTCATATCAAAACCAATTCCATTATCAGAATAAGAGCACTTTTTGAGTCCGTAATTATCCTCAAAAAGAATAGATATGACAGTTGCCTTACCGTGCCTAATGGAATTATTGATCAACTCTTGCAAGATTCTAAATACATGTAAATGCTTTGTATTATCTTTAATATCAAAGAAGGTTGTATTTTCATAATTCACTGTAACAACTTGAGAGCTGCTACATTCCAAGCATAATTCTCCCACTCCTGCATCTAATCCAAATTTATCTAAAACCGGAGGTAGCAAACCGTGTGCGATTTTCCTGGAACTATCCAGCGCTTTGGCGGTTAGATTGATGATATTTGCGGTAATTATCCCTACCTCATCATTGGTCAAATTTGGAGTATTTAACAAATGACTGTTCAAAGACACAATATTAAGCTGAGAACTGATATCGTCATGTAAATCTTGGGCAATACGCTTGCGCTCTTCTTCTTGTGTAATAATTACGGCACTCAATAGTTCTTTTTGATACTGGATTTCTAAATCTTTTTTTTCTAATTCTTTCTGGATAATTTTTTTTCTCGAAAAATAGAAAAACAAGATTAAGACAAATCCCATCAAAAGAAAAGCAACACAGGAATAAATAATTATTTCGATTATATCACTTTCATTTATTAATTCTGCCTTCATAAATATTTATTTAATTACTTTTCGAAAAAACTTTTTTTCCACTCTTGTAAAATGAATAATTGGTAGATTATATAGAGTCCTGAGTTCAATACCCAAGGTATTTTTGTGTATTCGGGTCTCAATATATTTGTCAAATTCCCCCCTATAAATAAAATGGTACTTCCAAATAAATAGAGTAAAATTCCCATATTTATATAATAATACTCTTTTTTCTCATTTAATATATTGTAAAGATGCAGGGTTGCGTAGCTAACTATTAAAAAAGAGGTAATGAATATTTCGAATAAATTGAATTTAAAAAACAAACTCGGATCGAGTACGTATTGAATTCCAATGACTGCTAAACCAGCATACAAACCCACTGTAACAATCTTTTTTTGATACGTCTCTTTTAATAAAACTTTGTAAAAAAAACTGAGTGCGATAAACTGACCCACAAAATAAAAATGAGACAAATAAAGATTATTAATATTAACTCTTGCCAAGACATTCGAAATTATTTGGATAACTAAAACCAACCCTAAATATCCTGTAAAAATCTTAAAGACTTTATCCTGATGATAAAAGTACCGGATAAATAAAACAAAATTCAAAAATAAAACAAAGAGACCTACATATATAAATACATTTAACATCTATTGCAGCATTAGAGTTTCAGGATCACAAGTAGATGGACAAGGAGACGTAAAATCATAAATAGCATCTTCCGTTGCACCAGCGTCACCATTGTCTTCAGTTATCATATCGACATAAATTTGAGTGATCGGATCATATTTTGTTCCCACAATCAATAATTTTTCTACTCCATCGTCATCAACTCCTATGTACGCTCTAACTGCATCGACCCCTTCTTTGAGGACTTCTACTAAATCAATTTTAGGGATCAAAAAAGCATTTAAATGATGGTGTTTGTTATAATCCCCTTCTCGTTTAGACCATCGTTTTGCCCATCTTTGGGCTGTTTTTAACGGAATGACATTCACAACTTTTCCTTTTTTTGGGCTTCCAGAAGTAGTTTCTTGTGACATATTTTTTAGGTTTGCAGATTACGTTTTTTAAACAAAAAATTATTAGCTAAATTACTGTTTTTTATTGTTTTTACAAAACCAACTTAGTACTTATAAAAGCAACAATGTTCGTTTTCAAAATAAGCACCGATTGCTCAGGTCGCTTATTTAGTTCTTGTAACCCTGAATTTGGTTTCTAGACAATCTAATTTGTAATAGCTTTGCTGAATGGTATTAATTTAATATGACTATCCGTCACTTGTACCAATGCTAAAAATAGCTTGTTTTTGAGTCATCAACCTATTGAATACGAGCTATGAACCTACCTGAATTTTTCGAGAAATACCCTGATTAAGCCACACGTAATAAGGGATTCAAAGCTAAACGACTTGAAATGGAAATTGTATGTAAAAAGTGTAAACACACCGAACATTACTTTCGTAAGAAAGATTTAAAATTTCAATGCAAAAAATGCGGTAGTCGTGTCAGTCTTCGTTCAGGCACCGTTATGGAGAATACTAATTTGTCTTTTTCAATATTGGATGCTCTGTATTGAACTCGTGATGCTGTCACAAAAGAGTTTTTCGGCATTAGAAATGCAACGTATGTTGGGCTACAAACATTATGAACCCTTGGTAGGGTAAATTGCTTTAGAGTTGTCTTACTTGAGAATGCTATCTATAAAAAAGCACTCAATAATCACTAAAATAAAAATTATGAACACATTTAAAGCCTTATTCATTTTGATCACTATTGGTTTTACCATAAATGTAAATGCACAAAAAGCCAATAGAACTGATGAACCCAAAAAAAATACAAAACAAGCTACGGTAACTTATTACCAGGAACGCGCTGCAGATGATGCAAAATATGAGCAGGAGTTTACTGCTCAAAATGACAGCGAGGACAAAGCTTTTTGGAAAGAACAAAAAAAATATGAAAAACAATTAAAGAAGAACAACAAAAAAGCCTATCGCGCCTACATTCAAGGAAAAAAAGACGCATACGCAGAACATCACCAACATTGCAATCACGATCACCACAGCGATTATTTTTATAGCAATGCCCAGTTTTATTATTACCAATACGATAACAGACACAACTACCAGAGAAGACCAAATCGTACTATAATAAACACTCCGGTGCGAGTAAGCACTCCGAGCATTCGTTTAGGGATTTTTTAATTACGGGTAACCTATTTTTTTTAATAGTATCTTTTTTAAGACCGACGAAATAATTTTTGTTAATGAATTCTTAGTGGATTTTCTATGCCATATATTTATTTACTGACTAACCAAAAAGAACACTCCTAGAGGATTTATCACTGACACTTTCACAACACTGACAACAGATATGTAATAATAAAACCTCTTGTAACACTTTTAAATAAATCTAATTACTGTATATTACCATCTTATCTAAAGATGGAAATTATGAAAGACAATAAAATAGTAGGTTATATTAAAGACGTGTTAGCAAATAAGCCAACTGGCTGGCTCAATCTAACAACTCACAGACTAGATATTTATGACGAAAAATTGGCGAAAACTCAATTCTTAGAACAGTTTGAAATCTTATTTAATAGCAATAATTCTGAATCAAAGGCATTAGGAGAGTTACCCACTGCTTATGACTATATTCGATTAGGGCATCCATTATCTTGTATATTAGAATGGGTGATTGCCCACTTACATCATTTAAAACCAGAAAATGTAATTAGTTTTTCCTCAAAGACGACTCCGATTTTGGCAGTACTAAGGAAAAATTTATTAGATGGCAAAAACACTCAAATTATTTACACTGGTGAATTACCAGAATTTTTTGATGTTGAAGTACTTCAGCAAATTTATGGCTATACATTTGATTTAAAGAAGATTGAGAAAGAAACAGCCATTTCCAAGTTTGACGGGAGTACCATTTTCATTACACAGCAAGATGAAATTAGCACTTTTGATTTTACCAAAAACATTGACTTTTTTATCAATGTTCATTCTGACTTTGGAAGTATTTTAGTTGTAAATGGAGACCAAAACGAAAGTTATATCCCCGAAATTCAGCATGTCCGAAGAAGAGAGACCATTGCAATGACGCCAGCCAATTGTCTTGCTGTGCTGAAAATTCTGACAGCACAATCTTCTTTAGAACCAAAAGAGAATACTATCGAGACAAACAAAGCAATGGTTTTAGATTCGATTGCGTCCATTACCGGAAGCAAGACAAAAGCACTAATTGCTTCCAGTGGACTATCAATTCAATATGCGGTTGTCATGGGATTAATTCATGATGCGAAGGAAAACCATAAAGGAAAGGCGATCAAAATTATTGTTCCCCCCAATTGTTACGGTGGTACAAACGACCAAGCCAGACGAGTTGCTGCTTGCATTGACTCTGTTGAAATACTGGATTTACTGGTTGACGGTGGTAAAGATATGGTTGAAAGTATTGCGCTTCTTTTAGATAAAATTGCTGACGAGGATGCTATTCCAATCATAATTGCTGAAATTCCAACAAATCCCAGAGTTGAAGTTCCGGATCTTTTCAAATTAAGCGCAACTTTGAGTAAACAGCGAAAAACTGCAACTGGTAAAATTGCTACAGATCCTATTTTTGTGTTAGATCAAACCTTTTGTCCAAATGTACACTTTTTAGGTGAAGAGGATATATTATCACCAATTAGGACCATTTCATATGTAAGCGGGTCTAAATTTCCAAGTGGCGGGCAATGTACTGCGGGCTATTGTGTGGGAAATAAAAAAACGGAAGGGTTGATGAAAAAAATAGAATTTCATCTAAAACTTTGCGATAATGAGGCTACCAATCTTCAAATGGAGATTTTGGCAAAACAATTGCCTTCTATGAATCAAAGAATAAAGGATGCATATCATAATACACATGAATTTGTAAACTTCATAAAAAAAACTTTACCAGCGGCGAAAATTAATTTTGTTTCGTCAGCATTGGCAGACCAAGGATTTACCCCCTCTGTGTTTTCATTAGACCTTCCCAGTAAAGGGAACACAACGGAAGAAAAAGAAGCTAATAAAAGAGAGTTAAATCTTAGATTAATAAATTTAATGATTAGAGAAATACCAAATGAAAGTAAGTTTTGTGTGAGTTATGGGCAGTTAAAAGGATGTTACTGGACAATTCCGGCAACATCAACTCAAGGGACGACTAAAGAGGGTGACAAAGATTACATCGTACGTGTAGCACTTTCTCCTACCATGGATTTAGAACTTCACAAAAAAGTTTTTTTAGATTTTGTCAGCCAAATTTAATTCTGATCCGATACCATTCTTCTATTTAACCTTGAAGAAAAAAACTAAGTAATGATCCATATTAACTAAAATAGAATTTTCTGAATTATTTTTACAGAAACAGACAACCATTACAAGTAAACCACGGTGGAGGGATAGGTCATAGATTTGGTTATTAATACCAAACAAAATTACTATTGGCTCCATAAAAAAGCTTTCAGAAAAGTATTTGAATGCTGATAAAATGATCTATTAAGTGGTAGGTGATGCTGAAACGCAGTTAAAAAAACTGAAGCAAATTGGTTATGGAACGCCAATTCTTCTGAATACACCAGCGGTAAATAAGCTGATTTAAAACTAATTTGGGTTATAAGTAATAACCATGGTATAATGTCGTATTTTAAAATCAGGATAAAATTATGTAACAATATGATTTAAAGCTGTTTTACTTAAAGTTAATTCTTTTGACTTTACGACTTTTAAACTTTCGACTTACTTACATCACTGATTCTCATAGCCGCGATAGACGTGAAAATTTTATTCACTCATTTCATCATATCGCTCCGGAACTTGGGGATCATACAGCGAGCATTTGAATTCATCCATTATATTCACTAAAGTATCCATTGTTTTTCCTTCAGTGCCATAACAATCAATTTTTACACTTTGGGGCGTCATCCTGATATGAAAAGCACCTGCACCATTGTTATTTTTCCAACTGTTCTCGTCTACTTTTTCCCATTTGGAGAATACAGAAGCAATTCTGTTCAAAATGACTTGTACCGGAAGTTCTTCAAGACCTTCAATTTCAGCTTGTT
This sequence comes from Flavobacterium sp. RSP49, assembly GCF_003968735.1. Taxonomy (NCBI): domain Bacteria; kingdom Pseudomonadati; phylum Bacteroidota; class Flavobacteriia; order Flavobacteriales; family Flavobacteriaceae; genus Flavobacterium; species Flavobacterium sp. RSP49. The sequence continues at coordinate 38,798 of NZ_RYDN01000012.1, forward strand.
CTTCTGAAACAGCTTCATAAACTTCGTGATGGTTGAGATAAATTCCCTCCAGATATTTCCAAAAAACCAATTCGTACATAGATAAAAAATTAAAAGATTAAAGAATTGAAAGATTGAAAAATGAACTTCAATTGAAGCTTTTTAATATTCAAAAGTTCCGTATTCACTGGTAATAGTCAGTTTTTTTGAAGTAGCAGCTTCTACTCTACCTACGATTTGCGCATCAACATTAAATGATTTTGAAATCGCAATAATGTCTTGTGCAACAGCTTCCGGAACATAAATTTCCATACGGTGACCGCAATTGAAAACTTGGTACATTTCTTTCCAATCCGTTTTAGATTGTTCTTGAATTAACTGAAACAATGGCGGAACTGGAAATAAATTGTTTTTTATAATGTGTAGATTTTCTACAAAGTGTAAAATTTTAGTTTGGGCTCCTCCACTGCAATGCACCATTCCGTGAATTTGATTGGAAGAATATTGGTCTAAAATTTTCTTAATGATAGGTGCATACGTTCTGGTTGGCGAAAGCACTAATTGTCCGGCATCGATTGGTGAATTTTCAACGGCGTCAGTCAATTTTACTTGTCCAGAATAGATTAATTCTTCAGGAACTAAAGCATCGAAACTCTCCGGATATTTGGTTGCCAAATATTTCCCGAAAACATCATGACGCGCCGATGTTAACCCGTTGCTTCCCATTCCGCCATTATAGCTTTTCTCGTAAGTAGCCTGACCAAAAGAAGCCAATCCTACAATTACATCACCGGCTTTAATATTAGCATTATCAATTACTTTGCTGCGTTTCATACGAGCAGTTACTGTTGAATCTACAATAATAGTTCGAACAATATCACCTACATCAGCAGTTTCTCCGCCTGTTGAATGAATGGTCACCCCAAAAGATTCCAGTTCTTTAATCAGTTCTTCGGTTCCGTTGATAATTGCTGAAATTACTTCAGCGGTAATCAAATTTTTATTTCTTCCAATGGTGGATGAAAGCAAAATATTATCCGTTGCACCCACGCACAATAAATCGTCAATATTCATGATTAAAGCATCTTGGGCAATGCCTTTCCAAACAGAAATATCGCCTGTTTCTTTCCAATACATGTAGGCCAAAGAGGATTTAGTTCCCGCTCCGTCAGCATGCATGATCAGACAATATTCTTCGTCTTGAGTTAAATAATCAGGGACAATTTTACAGAAAGCTTGTGGATATAATCCTTTATCAATATTTTTTATCGCATTATGAACATCTTCTTTAGATGCCGAAACACCGCGAAGCGCATATCTTTTTGAAGTATCTGAACTCATGTAGTCTAGTTGTGAAGTCTGCTTTTATGCAGGTAGTTGTGCGGCAAAGATAATTATTTTTTTGGGTTTTGCCTATCGAGTCATCAGAAGTGTTTCTTGCTAAAATTGTCATACTAAGAATATTTGTCTACACCCTTCAATTTTGCCTTTCAAGGTGCAAAACATCAAAAAAATGTCTACCTGAAACAGATAGACATTTTTATTAAATTTCAATGGCGCAATAAATTACTCCCAATCAAGCATGCATGGGTCAAAAAATAATACTACCCTTTGGCGCCGGTAAATCCAGATATTATTTGACTTATTATGACACTCGATGTTAATAAGTAGATTACTTCGTAAATAACAATTCTCTGTATTTTGTTAGTGTCCAAATCTCATCATCCACTAACAACTCCAGTTTATCGCAGTGGCTTCTAATTTCTTCAAAAAACGGTTTTACTTTATCACAATAAGCTAGAGCCATTTCATGTGCATCAGCAATTGCATTGGCTTTCTTTCTAGCTTCGGTCATTTCATGAACTTTAGAATTGATCCCCTCAATATGTCCGGAAATTTCTTTGATTAAAATGATTTGTTCTTTTGCAATTTTTTCAAAATCAGCACCAAAAATCTCTTTTAGTCCCTTCACATTTTCAATCAAAGTGTTTTGGTAGCGAATGGCTGTTGGAATAACATGGTTTTGAGAAAGATCTCCTAAAACTCTACCTTCAATTTGAATTTTCTTAGTATACTCCTCTAATTCTATTTCATAACGTGCCTCCACTTCAATATGATTCATGATACCCATTTCAGAAAACAAATCTAAAGCTTGCTTAGAAGCTCTTGCTTTTAGTGCTTCAGGAGTTGTTTTAAAGTTACTCAACCCTCTTTTACCTGCTTCAATTTCCCATGCTTCACTATATCCGTCTCCTTCAAAAAGGATTTTCTTAGAAACTTTGATGTACTCTCTCAAAACATTGAAAATAGCATCATCTTTTTTCATGTCTTTAGATTCTATCAGCGCATCTACTTCAATTTTGAAATCTTTTAATTGTTTTGCTACAATTGTATTCAAAGTCGTCATTGAATTAGAACAGTTTGCTGATGATCCTACTGCTCTGAACTCAAATTTATTTCCTGTAAAAGCAAATGGTGATGTTCTATTTCTATCTGTATTGTCCAAAAGAACATCTGGAATTTTTCCTACTACATTTAGTTTTAAGTCTGTTTTTTCTTCCGGAGATAGTTTACCCGCAGTAACACCTTCTAATTCTGCCAGAACTTTAGTCAATTGCGCGCCAATAAATACGGATATAATTGCAGGTGGTGCTTCATTAGCCCCTAATCTGTGATCATTACTTGCAGTTGCAATTGCTCCTCTTAATAAAGATTCATAATCATTTACTGCTTTTATTGTATTGATAAAGAACGTCAGAAACTGTAAATTACTCATTGGAGTCTTACTAGGACTCAATAAATTTACTCCTGTATCTGTTGCCAAGGACCAGTTATTATGCTTTCCGGAACCATTCACTCCCTTGAAAGGTTTTTCATGAAACAACACTTTCAAATCATGGCGTTCTCCTACTTTTTGCATCACATCCATTAACAAGCAGTTATGATCAACAGCAAGATTTGTTTCTTCAAAAATAGGAGCCAATTCAAATTGATTTGGCGCTACTTCATTATGACGTGTTTTCACAGGAATTCCTAACAACATGCATTCTTGTTCCAAGTCTCTCATATACATTAAGGCACGAGTAGGTATAGATCCAAAATAATGGTCATCTAATTGTTGCCCCTTAGCCGATGTATGTCCTAACAAAGTCCTACCGGTCATCATGAGATCAGGACGAGAATTTGCTAAAGATCTATCAATCAAGAAATATTCTTGTTCCCAACCTAAAGTTGCAGTTACCTTTTTTACATTTTTATCAAAATATTTACATACTTCGGTAGCAGCGTCATCCATAGCGGTCAAAGCTCTTAACAACGGTGTTTTATAGTCTAAAGCTTCTCCGGTATAAGAAATAAAAACCGTTGGAATACACAAAGTAGTTCCAAAAATAAATGCTGGAGATGTTGGATCCCAAGCTGTATATCCTCTAGCTTCAAATGTATTTCTGATTCCACCATTTGGAAAACTAGATGCGTCCGGTTCTTGTTGTACTAATTGAGCGCCACCAAATTTCTCTACTGGATCGCTGCCATCATATGAAGTTTCAAAGAAAGCATCATGTTTTTCAGCGGTTGTTCCTGTAAGTGGCTGAAACCAGTGCGTATAATGAGTCACCCCTTTAGCCAAGGCCCACTCTTTCATTCCCATTGCGATATAATCCGCTAATTTTCTGTCTATTTTAGTTCCATGTTGAACTGCATCGCGCACTCCTTTAAAAGCATCTGAAGTTAAAAATTGCTTCATCGCTTTGTCATTAAAGACATTTGAACCAAAAATAGTTGATTTTCTATCAGTCTCTTCAAATTTTACTGGAACTCTGTTTGATGCTTCTTTCAAAGCTTGAAAACGTAATGATGACATACAATTTTGTTTTAATTTATTAAACCCCCTATTATTTTGATGCAAATATAATTTAATAATTACTTTTATAAAATATTACCTCTATTTTTTATGGGGATTCACGTGAAATTTATCAAATTCATAAAAAAAATTAATTATAGTAACAACTTAGCAATTAAAACACCCCTATTTATTTTTACTGATATTTTCGTAAAAAAATATAATCGACAATCATTAACAACAGGAAACTTTCCATTAAATAATTATTGAAGTTACACGATCTAAAAGTATCTTTGTGCAACATTATAAATATATGATATATGATTGTCTGGATTTCTTTCTTAGTGGCCGTAATGATTTTCTTGGCTCTTGATTTAGGTGTTTTCAACAAAACGCCACATATTATTAGTTCAAAAGAAGCGGGAAAATGGACTGCAATATGGGTTACTTTATCATTCCTATTTTCTGGCGTTATTTATTGGCTTTACAACAATAATTATATTGCAAATCCGGATCAATTAACTCCCACAACAGCATCCATAAAGTTCATTACCGGATATTTAATTGAATTATCATTAAGCATTGACAACATCTTTGTCATAGCCATAATCTTTTCTGCTTTTAAAATTCCGCAAAAATACCAGCATCGTGTTTTATTTTGGGGAATATTAGGGGCAATATTCTTTAGAGGCTTAATGATCTTTTTTGGCGTTATGCTAATCAATAAATTTTCTTGGATGACATATATTTTTGGTGCTTTCCTAATCTATACTGCCATGAAAATGTTGTTTGGAAATGAAAATGAAAAATTTGAACCTAAAAAATCATTCGTCTATAAAAGCCTAAAAAAAATAATGCCCATATCTAATCATATGGATGAGGAGCATTTCTTTGTCAAAAGAAGACACATTACTGCTGCAACCCCTCTGTTTGTAGCTCTTGTGGTTATTGAAGTCATGGATGTGGTTTTTGCCATTGATAGTGTTCCTGCTATTTTAGCTATTACTAATGACCCCTTTTTAGTTTTCAGTTCTAATATTTTTGCCATTCTGGGATTGCGATCCATGTATTTCTTTCTGGCTAATATGTTAGCTAAATTTAGTTATCTGGAATACAGTCTAATCGCTATTTTAAGTTTTGTTGGCGTGAAAATGTTAACCCATGACATACTAAAAAAATACAATTATGAAATTCCGGAATGGATGTCACTGGCTTTTATAGCGGTGGCTCTTATAGTGGGAATTGTAGTTTCACTTAGAAAAAACAGCAAAGAGTTTGTCTCTTAAGTTTAAAGTCTATAAAAAAAGGAAATCTTTCGATTTCCTTTTTTTTGACTTCTCTGGAATTATAAATTTATTTTTTGAATTCCACTTTTACTAACCTTCAATGAGGACATAACTGCATCCATATTATTTTTGTTTATTGTAGAGGCAAAATTTGCCGGTATAATTACTATTCTAAAAGTTTGATTTTGTGTCCAACTGGAATCTAAAGTATTCAGATTAAAATTAGCCGCAAGAAAAATTTTAACATTAAACCTGGAATAATCAAAATTAAAATCCAATTCGCCACCATTATTCAGATAATACGTCTGAGGCATCAATTTCCAAATATCTTCGCCATTTACTGTATCATACAAATGGTATACTAAAACGGAATCCGAGGAATAAATTGGCGGATCAAATACAACCAAGCTGCTATAATTATTATTGGAGTTGAACGAAGTTGTAACTTCATACACTTCAGTTCGAGGACCGTTATCAACGGTATCATATAGTTCTGTCACTTCACAACTTTGTAGTGTCATCATCCCGATGAAAACTAAAAATAAAGTAATTTTTTTCATTCGTTATCGTTTTATAATTTATATTAAAAAACTCTATTCATGAATTATGCCAAACTTTGTTTTCAAAAAAAAGTGCTTTTCAATTATGGAAAAAAAACTTAAATTATACCTAATAATCCTGGGCTTAAAAGGAACTAAAAAAGCCTCTCAGATGAAAGGCTTTTTTTTTTAAAAATTTTATTACTATTCAGTTATTATTTCTCCGCAACAGCGACACCATTATTGTTTAAAATTTTGCTAAAAAACAATACATGAAAAGGCAACGCATTTTCCCAATATTCCCACGTATGGGCTCCTGGCCGTTCTGTATAATCGTGAGCAATTTTATTATAAACAAGCCTTCGGTGTAATTCTCTGTTGGATTCAATCAAAAAATCATCTACTCCGCAATCTATAATCAATTCCATTTTGTTGTTTTTTATTTTATCCAACATATTCAAAACCGCATTGGAAGCATATACTTCCTGTGGCGCTCCTTGAGTCCCAAAAACAGGTTCCATTAATTTAGTAATTCTTTCCTTAGATTCCGAATTAATCATGCTTCCCATATCAACAGCGCCGCTCATACTTCCTGCTGCACAAAATAATTCCGGATGTCTTGTCGAAAGATACAATGCTCCGTGACCTCCCATAGAAAGTCCCGTAATAACACGTCCTTTTCTGTTATTTATTGTCCGATAGGTATTGTCTACTTTCTGAATTACTTCTTTTGTAATGTAGGTTTCAAACTGACTTCCCTTATTCACAGGACTATCAAGATAAAAACTGAATGTTTCTCCTTCCGGCATTACGATTATGATATTATACTGATCGGCTAAATTGTGCAATAAATTCTTATCTGGAGTTTTAGACAACCAATCATTAAAATGACCATAAGCGCCATGCAACAGATAAAGCACGGGATAATTAATCTTGCTTTTTGTATACGAACTTGGTAATACTACCGCAGCTTTATACGTTTTATTCATTGCCATACTAGGAATTTGCAATGTATCGACTTTTGCGGCATAAGAAACGGCAACATGGCCAAAAAGAAAAAATAAGAATATTATTTGAAGTTTTTTCATTGAAACATTTTTTTGTAATGGATAAGTAAATATACTACTTTCGAATAAATAAAATGAATTCGCAATACTTACTAAACACCAAAAGACCTCTCATTGCTGAAAGGTCTTTTTAAATATTTTATGAAAATCCCTCTACCGCCCAAAAGCGGGATAAGCGATTCACTCACTTTTTGCGATGCTATTCAATACTGATTACCTTAGATCCCGCCCAAAAGCGGGATAAGCGATTCACTTACTTTTTGCGATGCTATTCAATACTGATTACCTTAAATCCCGCCCAAAAGCGGGATAAGCGATTCACTCACTTTTTGCGATGCAAAAAGTGGTTCTCTGCTTACATATTTCTTCTGTATTGTCCACCTACTTCAAATAAAGCAGCTGTTATTTGTCCCAAGGAACAAACCTTGGTCGCTTCCATTAAATGCTCAAATAAGTTTTCGTTTTTAATGGCTGCTTCCTGAAGCGTATTGAGATGCGCATTCACTACATCCTGATTCGATTGGTGCAAATGGTTCAACATATCAATTTGGTATTGTTTTTCTTCCTCTGTGGCACGAATTACTTCGGCTGGAATTACCGTTGGAGAACCTTTAGAACTCAAAAACGTATTCACACCAATGATTGGGAATTCACCTGTATGTTTCAAAGTCTCATAATACAAACTTTCTTCTTGAATTTTACTTCTTTGGTACATGGTTTCCATAGCTCCAAGCACGCCACCACGTTCTGTAATACGGTCAAATTCTAATAAAACTGCCGCTTCGACTAAATCCGTTAGCTCTTCAATAATGAAAGCACCTTGAATTGGATTTTCATTTTTGGCCAGTCCTAATTCTTTATTGATAATCAACTGAATTGCCATCGCACGACGCACAGATTCTTCTGTAGGTGTTGTAATGGCTTCATCATACGCATTGGTATGCAAGGAATTACAGTTGTCGTAAATGGCATATAACGCTTGCAAAGTAGTGCGAATATCATTGAAATCAATTTCCTGTGCGTGCAAAGAACGTCCAGAAGTCTGAATATGATATTTCAACATTTGAGCACGCTCGTTTGCGCCATATTTATTTTTCATGGCTTTCGCCCAAATTTTACGTGCCACACGACCAATAACCGCATATTCAGGATCTACACCATTCGAAAAAAAGAAGGATAAGTTGGGTCCAAAATCGTTAATATTCATACCACGACTCAAATAATATTCTACATAGGTAAAACCATTTGATAAGGTAAAAGCCAATTGTGTAATTGGATTTGCTCCCGCTTCGGCAATATGATACCCTGAAATAGAAACTGAATAAAAGTTCCTTACATTCTTAGTAATAAAATATTCCTGTACGTCACCCATTAATCGCAACGCAAATTCAGTAGAGAAAATGCAGGTATTTTGCGCTTGATCTTCTTTTAGAATATCAGCTTGAACAGTTCCCCGAACTTGCGACAAGGTTCTTGCTTTAATTTCGTCATACACTTCCAAAGACAAAACCTGATCTCCGGTAACGCCCAAAAGCATCAATCCTAAACCATTATTCCCTTGAGGCAAATCCCCTTGATAATGTGGTCTTTCAACTCCTTTTACTGCATATATTTTGTTAATTTTTGTTTCAACTTCTTTTTCAAGGCCATTTTCTTTGATGTAAAACTCACATTGTTGGTCAATCGCTGCATTCATAAAAAACCCTAATAACATAGGTGCCGGCCCATTAATTGTCATACTCACCGAAGTCATGGCATGAACCAAATCAAAACCAGAATATAATTTCTTGGCATCATCCAAACAACAAATCGAAACTCCGGCATTACCTATTTTCCCGTAAATATCAGGACGTACATGTGGATCATTTCCGTATAAAGTTACGCTGTCAAAAGCAGTTGATAATCGTTTTGCCGGTAATCCCGCACTTACATAATGAAAACGTTTGTTCGTTCTTTCCGGTCCGCCTTCTCCGGCAAACATACGGGAAGGATCTTCTCCTTCACGTTTGAAAGGATACAATCCAGCGGTAAAAGGAAATTCTCCAGGAACATTTTCCTGCAAACACCAACGTAAAATATCACCCCACGCTTTGTACTTTGGCAATGCAATTTTCGGGATTTGAGAATGGGAAAGGGACTCGGTATGCGTAGCCATTTTGATTTCTCTATCCCGAACTTTGAACGTATACACCGGATTCTTGTACTTGTTTACTTTCTCGTCCCAAGTCAAAATAATTTCCCAGTTGTACGGATCCAAATCCATTTTTAATTTATCAAATTGATTCAGTAAAAGATTCAAAAATATTTTATCCTCGGCAGCACCCGGTTTTTCAGATTCTAAAGCTGTTGGCAAAACTGAATCGTCATTAATTCCTGCTTTGTTTATTTCAGGTATTTTCTTGGCTACAGTTTCAATCGTTTTAAAAATTCCGTATAATTTCTGGGCAACTTGTTCTTGGCTAACCGCTGTATCATCGTATTTTCGGTTACTTTCGGCAATTTCAGATAAATAACGGGTTCTGTGTGGCGGAATAACGAAAATCTTCTCGCTCATTTCACGTGTGATTTGGAATGTTGATTTCAAATCAGAATTCGTTTTTTCATGGACTTTATCCATTATCGCTTTGTACAGCGTATTCATTCCCGGATCGTTAAACTGCGAAGCAATCGTCCCAAAAACCGGAAGTGAATCTAAATTCGCATCCCATAAATTATGGTTGCGTTGGTATTGTTTTTTCACGTCCCTCAATGCATCCAGAGATCCGCGTTTGTCAAATTTGTTTATCGCTACCAAATCAGCAAAATCAAGCATGTCGATTTTTTCCAATTGCGTTGCCGCACCAAATTCCGGTGTCATTACATATAAGGATACATCAGAGTGATCCATGATTTCTGTATCGGATTGTCCTATACCTGAGGTTTCCAGGATTATAATGTCATAATTTGCCGCTTTAATCACTTGGATTGCATCGGCAACATATTTAGATAAAGCCAGATTTGATTGGCGTGTGGCCAAAGAACGCATATAAACACGAGGATTATTGATGGCGTTCATTCGGATTCTATCACCTAATAGTGCGCCACCCGTTTTCCGTTTGGATGGATCCACAGAGATTAATCCGATTGTTTTTTCCGGAAAATCAATCAGAAAACGACGTACTAATTCATCCACTAAAGAGGATTTTCCTGATCCACCGGTTCCTGTGATTCCAAGAACTGGAGTTTTACAACCCTTGTTCTTTTTTTGGATGGCTTCCAAAGTTTTAGCCGCAACATTAGGAAAATTTTCTGCTGATGAAATAATTCTGGCAATTGCTTTAGGATTTTTTTCTTCCAAATATTTGATTTCATCCGTCAGTTTATCGCCAACAGGATAATCAGATTGTTGTACTAAATCGTTTATCATTCCCTGTAATCCCATCGCGCGACCGTCATCCGGCGCATAAATACGGGTGATTCCGTACGCTTGCAATTCGGCAATTTCAGTAGGCAGGATTACTCCTCCTCCCCCGCCAAATATCTTGATTTGCCCTGCTCCTTTTTCCTGAAGCAAGTCATACATGTATTTGAAATATTCGTTGTGTCCACCTTGATAGGAAGTTATTGCAATAGCATTCGCATCTTCCTGAATCGCGGTGTTGACCACTTCTTCCACACTGCGATCGTGCCCCAAATGGATTACCTCAACGCCTGTAGACTGAATGATTCTACGCATAATATTGATTGCAGCATCGTGACCGTCAAAAAGCGCAGCTGCGGTAACAATTCTTACTTTATTGTTAGGGATATATGGTTTTTGTTGTTCCATTTTATGAATATGATAATTTAAGACTGCAATTTACAATTTTATTTTAAAAATTATCCGTTGTTACTGTTGGTTATTAATAAATAATAAAATTTTCGCCATGCAGGACAACAAATAGATTAAAATCGGGCTGTTTTTTTTAAACATAAAACAACGCTATCTAACTTTTTTATAAGCACAAATACCTTTAGTTTTGAAAAACATTAATTATTACTAAAAAACAAAGCTAAAAACAGAATGCTAATGCAAAAAATTACAATCCTAATCCATTGCAAAGATCAAAAAGCAATTATTGCTTCAGTTACAAATTATATTGCCTCCATTGATGGCAATATAATTTACCTTGACCAACACGTTGATGCCAATGAGAATGTGTTTTTCATGCGTTTAGAATGTGAATTCACTTTCAAAAATTGGAATATTGAAGCTATTAAAAATGATTTTCAAACAAAGTTGGCTTCACCGTTTAATATGACCTGGGCAATGTACACCCAAGATGAAAAACCAAAAATGGCATTATTTGTTTCAAAATACGACCATTGTTTGTATGATATTTTAGGACGCCACAGCGCTGGTGAATTGCCACTTGAAATTCCTTTGATAATAAGTAACCACAAGGATTTAAAACCCGTAGCAGATCGTTTTAATATTCCGTTTCATTATGTACCTTTTACCACAGATACGAAAGCCGAAGGCGAGCAAAAACAACTGGATTTACTGAAGCAGTATACTATTGACTTTATTGTTTTGGCTCGCTACATGCAGATTATCACCCCTAAATTAATTGCGCAATACCCGAATCAAATCATCAACATTCATCATTCCTTTCTCCCTGCGTTTCCCGGAGCAAAACCCTATCACTCAGCTTTCAAGAGAGGTGTAAAAATCATAGGCACCACCAGTCATTATGTGACTGAGGAATTGGATGAAGGTCCAATTATCGAGCAGGATATTACCCGAGTTACGCACAGTCATTCTATTGAAAATTTCATCATGAAAGGACGTGATCTGGAACGTACGGTTTTGGCAAGAGCCATAAAACTGCATGCCGAGAGAAAAACAATAGTTTATGACAATAAAACGATCATGTTTTTATAGGCTCATTACCCTTTAAAACCTCGGTCTTAAAACAAAAAGATAACTCCAAAATTAAAACCTAAGACAGTCCATTGTGTCACTTGCTGCCGAGTGACCAAAAAGTATGCATTGAAATAAAGTAAAAAACTTAACGTATATACAACAAAGTAATAACAAAATCTTAACAGCAAAACGCCTCTGTAAGTGTGATCTTTGTAGGGTAATAAACTGGTTATTTATTATTTTGGTTTTGGTTAGTTAAAGAATTGCCTGCATTTTTCATGCAGGCAATTTTTATTTAGCAGTGTTTATAAAAGAGAGAACAGCATCGTTAAAAACATTAGGCTGTTCCACATTGACTACATGTCCACAGTTTTGTATTACAAACAACGTAGACGATTTATAATGATTTTCGACCACTTTTTTAACTGATGGTAAAAACATATAATCCTCTTCACCCATCACATAAAGCGTTGGAATGTTTAACTCAACCTGACGGAACCATTTGAGCACCGGATTTATTTCGGCGGTGAGTTTAAACCATTTGATAAATTCTTTTTGGTATAATTTCTTGGCCTCATTGATAAAAAGAACCCGAGATTGTTTGTGACTTTTTTTCGGCATGATGACAAAGGCAAAAAACTGATATAGAACCAAATAAGGCAGTACATATTTAAACAAATTACCCAATCGCATCAATACTTGGGAACGGAAATTCATTTTCAATATCGCACCACCAAGAATCATACTTTGAACTCGTTCCGGATACATTTCAGCCAATTGTCTGATAAGAATGGTACCCAATGAAATGCCAACAAAATGTGATTTTTTGATTGTGAGAAAATCTAAGACTTCCAAAATATCATTGGCCAAAGCCGAAAAAGTATATTTTTGTTTGAAAGCAGTTTTCAGCGTAGGTTTTGATTCCCCGTGACCGCGTAAATCCAATAATAAAACGTTATGCTGTTTCTTAAAATCCCGTATTTGTTTAAACCATATAGACGAACTCCCACCAGCACCGTGAACAAAAGTTACCCATTGGTCGCTGTTTTTATTTTCATAAATGGTATAATTGATCACGTCTTTTTTTTGTAAAAATAGCACATTAATTTTAAATCCCAATCTTAACAAATAATAATGCTTCTTTTGCGATTGTAAAACGTAAGTTTGCACAAAAATTACACCCATGAAAGGATTATTGAAAGAGAAAAGTGAAATAGAAGAGCTTAAAAAAGAGTACCAAAAATTATCAGAACTAAATTTCCTTATCGAAAAGTCTTCTGCTAAATCGATCGTAACAACAGAAAAATTGATTTTAGAGGAATGCGAATTATAGTTTTTGATGCATTTTTTTAAAATAGTCAAACGCTTTTAGCAATCGGCTTCCATACCAAGAAAACATTTCACCATCTACAAATACCGTTTTTGCGTGGTGTGTGTGCCTTCCTATTTCGAAAGCATCTTCCTCTTTGAAAGGATACGGCTCTGATGAAAGAAAAACCAAATCTGGGTCCCCTTCCAAACGCATTTTTTTGAGTTCAATTTCGGGGTAACGTCCAGAAGTCTCGGCATGACCTGCATATATGTTTTGAAAATGGTTTATTTTCAGTAATTCATTGATAAAATTATTAGAACCGGCAACCATAAAAGGATTTTTCCAAATAAAATATGCTACCTTTTGTTGCGGCTTATCTTTTATAAAGTTTTTAAAATCGCTCAGGGCAAAAGCCAATTTATCGTTCCATTTCTGGGCTTCGGTCCTACAATTAAAGAGCTGACCAAAGTCAGTAATCATCTGAAAATTATCTTCGATTGTAATGATATTTGTTACCCAAACCGGACAAATGTTACGCAACTCTTCCACAATCTCCTGTGTGTTTTCCTCTTTGTTACAAATGATGATATCGGGTTTCAACAATCTGATTTTTTCAAAATGCACCTTTTTGGTTCCGCCAACGATTTTCTTGGTAGACTTAAAATGATACGGATGCACGCAGAATTTGGTAATTCCGATGATTCGGTCTTCCAAACCTAAATCAGAGAGTAATTCCGTTTGTGAGGGAACCAATGATATAATGCGTTTTGGCGAAGTTTCAAAAGAATGTATTATTCCGATTTGATCGATTAAAGTTTTTTGTCTCAAGTTTAATGTTTAATGTTTAGTAAATCTAATCAAAAATTATATTTTTAAACCATTTAGAAATTTAGAAAAATTAAGGCGTAAAAAGTTTAGAGGTAAAATTTTTGATTCAAATCTTAGCGCAAGGGTAATAAGACTTAATTTCTTAATGGTTTAAAATGAAGAATGATTTAATTCAAAATGTTTTATAAAAACCCAATAACGTTAAACGTTAAACTTCAAACTCATAATTTCCTCCATTTCCTGTTGCATTTTCAACGCTTCAGCTCTTGCTTTTTCGACAAAATTAGTTCCGTTTGAAGCATAAATAATCGCTCTGGAAGAATTGATCAGTAACCCAACATCTGCATTCATTCCATATTTGCAAACTTCAGCCAGACTTCCGCCTTGTGCTCCTACTCCGGGAACAAGCAAGAAACTGTCAGGAACAATTTTGCGAATTTCAGTGAAATATTCGGCTTTTGTTGCACCTACAACATACATCAGGTTTTCGCTGTTTTTCCAGTTTTTAGATACTTCCAAAACTTGTTTGTACAATTCTTTTCCGTTTAAGTTTAAAATCTGAAAATCAAAAGCACCTTCGTTAGAAGTCAAAGCCAACATAATCGTATGTTTATTTTTGAAAGCCAGAAAAGGCTCCACTGAATCTTTTCCCATATAAGGAGCAACGGTAATACTGTCAAAATTCAAATCTTCAAAAAAAGCTTTGGCATACATGGCAGACGTATTACCAATATCACCACGTTTGGCATCGGCAATAGTAAAAATATCCGGATACGTTGAGTTGATGTAATCGATTGTTTTTTGTAGAGACGTCCATCCTTTCAAACCATACGCTTCATAAAACGCAACATTTGGTTTATAAGCCACAGCCAAATCATGCGTTGCATCGATTATCGCTTTATTGAATTCGAAAATGGGATCTTCCAATTCTAGTAGATGCTGTGGAATTTTAGTCAAATCGATATCGAGTCCTACTGTTAGGAATGATTTCTTGCTTCTGATTTGGTCAATAAGTTGTTGTGTAGTCATTATTGTGTGTTTAAACGCAAAGTTCGCAAAGTTTTTAGCAAAGATTACAATATTATTTTACTACTATCCGTTTTTAGCCCCTATTGAGCCGATATCCTCGCAGTGAAACGAAGAGATAAAGGTAAAAGCGGGAAATAGCTCCAAAAAAAGCCTCAATAAATGAGGCTTAGTTATTAATATACTTCGCTGGCTTCTTTCAGTTTTTCCATGTTGTTGACTAACGCCAACTCATCTACTATTTTCTGAATATCACCATTCATGATATTTCCTAAATCGTACAACGTCAAACCTACACGGTGATCCGTTACACGGCCTTGTGCATAATTATACGTGCGAATTTTCGCAGAACGGTCACCAGAACTTACCTGAGACGTACGCGTTGTAGCATCTTCCGCTTGTTTTTTGGCTAATTCCTGTTCGTACAAACGGGAACGCAAAACACCAAAAGCTTTATCTTTATTCTTGTGTTGTGATTTCTGATCCTGACATTGCGCCACCAATCCAGTTGGAATGTGTGTCAAACGAACCGCTGATTTAGTTGTATTTACGGATTGTCCACCAGGTCCTGACGAACAAAAGAAATCTACACGCACATCATTCATATCAATTTGCACATCAAATTCCTCTGCTTCCGGCAATACCATAACAGTCGCCGCTGATGTGTGAACACGTCCTTGCGTTTCCGTTTGCGGTACCCGTTGTACACGGTGAACACCCGCTTCAAACTTCAAGGTTCCATAAACATCCTCACCGGTAACTTCAAAAATCACCTCTTTGAAACCACCCGAAGTTCCCTCATTCATATCGACCACCGAAGTTCTCCAACCTCTGTTCTCACAATATTTCGTGTACATACGGAACAAATCCCCGGCAAAAATACTCGCTTCATCCCCACCTGTTCCGGCACGAATCTCCACCATAACATTTTTGGCATCTTCGGGATCTTTAGGAATCAACATAAACTTGATTTCATCCTCCAGTTCCGGCAATCTTTCCTTAGCTTCGTCCAGTTGCATTTTGGCCATTTCGGTCATATCCGCATCACTGTTATCGGCAATTATTTCGTTTGCTTCGTCGATGTTTGCCATCAAAACAACATATTCATCGCGTTTTTCAGCCAAAGCTTTTAAACTTTTGTACTCTTGATTCAATTGCACATAACGCTTCTGATCCATAATAACATCCGGCTGAATAATCAAATCCGAAATCTCATCGAAACGTTGTTTTACTATTTGAAGTCTATCTAACATTTTCTTAGTCCTTTATTTCTTCTCGTTTATATTTTGCCCAGAGGCAGAAATAACCTCTAAAGACGATTTTTTTAATTAAATCAAAATCACCTTTTGGTTAAGACTGCAAAATTACGAAAAAAGTATTCAGTTTGCAAGGTTCGTTTTTTGCTATTTCAGCAGCTATTTGTCATTCCGAAGCACGAGGAAACTCATAACGGGCGTAACCCGTGTGATCTCGCATACCAAAATTCGTTTTTAAATATTTTTAGCAACTATTTGTCATTTCGAGGCAAGAGAAATCTCATAATTCAAATGACCTATGTGATTCCTAATCATCTTATTGATATAACACGATAATCTAGAGATAATTCAACTACCAAAACATTTTCCGCAAGTGATTTGACATCTCTCTTAAAACAGCTATTACTTATTTTATTTTTAACTTTTTCAGGAGCTATTTCCTGCTATCCGCTGTATCTTTTTCTGACAAAAAAAGCCAGAAAAAGGATGCCGCTGCTATCAGGGCTAGGGCTCAAAAAAATAAATTCTTAAAGTAAATGGGCGATCCGTATCTGATGGGTTTTGCATTTTATTTGAAAATAATTCCGACAGCAATCATACGTGTACGGAGTTTGTAAAACCGTTGGGGAAATTTTCGTCTCTAGTAGCAGTTCTTCTATTGTTAAAAAATGTAATGTAAGTGGTTTTAATTCTTCAATTTAGATTTCTAAGGATTTTAAATATTCTAATGGTGTCATACCGGTTACTTCCTTAAAGGCTACAAAAAATGAAGTCCTAGACGAAAACCCGGATTTCATCCAAATACCTTCCATAGAATGGAATAATAATGCGTCACTACTTAATTCCTTTTTTGCAAAATCAATTCGAAGTTCTTTTCTTAGAGTTGTAAATTTTATTTCCAATATTACATTAAAGCAATATAATACCTCTTTACTCTTTAAGTTTAATGCACTACTAATATCAGTAATAGCAAAATTAGGATTGAGTAGATTTTTTTCTTTTTTGACAAAATCTAAAATTAATGCTGCTGTAGTTATCAATGATTCATGATCATCTTTATTAAATACAACTTTAGATTTTACTTTATTAGTAAGTTTATTATCTCCATACAATATTACTGGAAAAACTAGCATCAGTATTGGAATTAAACAAAACAACATACTTAAGATATAATTTAAAAGTAATCTTGAATTAATTATTTCCTCACTTGTTGTTAAATCATTTGTTGTGTTGTGGAAATTTAGTGTTAAATTAGTGTATCCGATCGACATTAAAACTATTATGCTATTTATTACTATCAACCATTTAAAAACAATATAATCTTGTTTTTTATCCAGTAATACTTTTTTGTTTTTCTTGTAAAACACAAATAACATTAATAAATTATATGTAGAATACAATAATATGTTTATTGGTCGTAATAGAATATTTATATAGCTTGGATAAAGCCAACTGGTATTAATTTTTGATATGTAATGTGGTCTGTCTAATAAAACTTGTGCAATTTTAAGTTTAGAATCGAAATCCGTAAAAAAATAAGGGAATATAGAAATTAAACTTATTACAAATGGCAAAAAATGTAAGTAATCAGTTTTACTTAATTTAGTTGTGTGAATTAAGGTGTTTCTGGTATAAAAATATAGAAATGGACCAATTAGATATCCTAAAGGTATAATATGTACCGCAAGTACAGCCAAACAAAATTGATTGGGCTCTGTAAAATTAAAATAATGCAACATAGCGATTAGGCTAATGAAAATTAAACTAAAACAGATATATAAAGAATTCTTGTTTTTATGTACATTATTGCGCAACAACAATACACACAAAATAATTACAGATGTTGAAATGAATAAAGTCATTAATTTTTAATTTTGGAGTGCAATTATACAATAATATCTTGATGAAAATTGTAAAAAAACAACAACAGCAGTTCAAAAAATAAAAAAAAGAACTAAGATAAAAAATTAATTCTAGAATTAATTTCCACTTCTGTTTAAAATTCGTAATTTTTATTTTAAAGTATTGATAATCAATATTTTATTATTTTTTTAATAAGTATTTATTTAAAAAATGTAAGTGTTTATTTAAAAATATGAGTTCTGTAAAATACATTTTAGTTCAAAAAATTCAAAAGCGAACTAAAAAATATTGCAGATTATTTTAATATTAAATATTGCTTGTTATTTTTGATTTATTAAACCCAAATAAACATGCATATTTTAAAGTACGTTATTAACGAAAAAAAAATACCCGTCATTTTTAGTAAAGATATTCCGCATTGCGATGTTATGTCTGATGTAATTTCTGCGGGTTTTTTGATAGTTAAATTTGAAATGAATCCACAAAAATTTGCAGTAAAATGTTTTGGTGAAAGTAGCTCGTTAAATAAAAAAAAAGGTGATGAAGATGAAACCTTGATTGAAAATTATCTTAACAATCAATTTTGCTCTATCGTAAATCTAAAAAAAGATAGCTCCGAAGTGTCGGAAGAACAAACGAGAAGCAAATAAAACAAGAGACAAAAAGGATGAGATTGCTTCATTCCACGCAATCACGTAACGCAATCGCAAGGGAACAAACTCAAAAGCAGCAAAAAAGCACGAACCAGATCACTCAGACACCCACAATCGTTAGTGCGGTTTTGAAGACTGTGCTCACAACAGCTAGGATTACGTGCGTGGTACGAACAGTAAAACCTGTATTGAGCAGGCTGTCCCGCTTTTACGGGAAAACCGATTGTACGTCCGGTAACATTATGTACTTATCGTAAAGATTTTATAAGTATTGTTAAGAGAATTTTGTTCCTCTTTCTTTGTGGAGTGGTTTCAGCTTGGTTTTTTAGTGTTTTCTTTCACTCTTGAACACCGATTCGCTTATCCGATTGCTTAAGTAAAAATGATCAAGCAAAAAAAACAACTCGAAATAGCTACTACATATTTCAAGTCGTTTTATATTTAATTTCGGAACAATGACTTATTTTTTTTGGGACAAACCTCGTGTTAACCATCCACTTTTATTAGCGGTAAAAAGAGCATAAGGCAATATCCAAAACAAACTAAAGGTATAAAAAATACTATAGGAATAGGCCCAAAAAGACTCCCTTACCGAATAGCGCTTAGCATAAAATAAAGCCGGAAAACTGGATAAAATCAATATTCCTAGTAGCGTAGAACTAATCAGCAATACCGGATGCGTAACGATTAGAAACACCATAAATAGCAGAAACGGAATAGCCATTATGATTTTTAGCGACTGATTTAAGAACAAAAGTCTGGTTCCGAATTTTGGTCCCTTTCTAAAATTCTTAAAAACATATTTAGCCATCATAATATTTTCACGAACATTACTTCTGCCCCATCTAATGAACATTTTATACAAACCCGTATATTCTTCTGGTACGTTAGTCAAAACCAATGCATTGCTTTGAAATAATACCTGAGACCCTTGTTTTAGTATCATATTCGTCATCGCTCGATCCTCGCCAATATCAGATGGGTTTCCCATAAAGGTTTGGTTAATCCATTCCGGAAGACAAGCAAGCACTGCCGATTTACGATAAGCGGCGGCGGCTCCCGGAGTACATAAAACAGATCCCAAACTACTTTCTGCAGAGCGCATGAATTCAAAACTCATTACGAAACTCACATTTAACATTTTAGGTATAATAGCCTTTTGGTTATTCAATACATGAACATTTCCGGCAACAGCACCACATTCTTTATTAGTGATAAACGGACTTACAAGATTGCGCAAAGTATCTACTTTGACAATTGAATCACTATCTACTGTTACAAAGATTTCTCCGGTACCCATTTCAAATCCACGATGTAATGCCTGACGTTTTCCTCGGTTTTTAGGTTGCTGATAAATGGATAAACGATCCCCTAATCTCAATTTAGCTTGCTGCATCCAGTACCACGTATCGTCGTTACTACCATCATCAATGGCAAATAGCTCCAATTTATGTTTCGGATAGTCACTTGCAGCTAAGCTGATCAAGGTATTCCAAACCAGTTTTCCTTCATTATAAGCAGGAACAATCACAGTACAAGTAGGCAATAATTCGTCCGTAACGGATTCGATAGGTTTATAAGTGAAGTGGTGGTATAGGTTGTATACAAAAACACTTCCGTAAAAGAAAAACAGTACGGTGGTCAAAATCAGAAATGATAGTCCCCACGCAGAATTAACCCGGTCAAGATGTAGGGCTTCAAAATCAGATTGCAAATTATAGACCAGCAATGCTCCAGCTATCAGTAGTAAAAAAGTGCCCAGCAGCACTGAGACAGCTGACAGGCTGCTGTTTCTCTTAAATCGTATCATTAGTGATCTTAAATTAATTCGAAAAACGGAACTGATATCAGGACTAGGAGCATAAGTTTGTTTTAAAATACGTGTTTCATTTTTCATAATTGTATTGCTAAAAATTATAGGTAATTGATTTTTATTAAAATTGCCTTATTCATTTTCAATTTATTTACAGCTTATGCAAATAAACAATTCATTAAAATGGACAGAAGCAATTATATAGTTCGATTTAGCAACACTTGTTCCAATTTTATTTGTAGATGATAATCAATAGATTACGAAAAAAAATAAAAAAAAAGTGAGCAATAATTACACAATTTAAATTTATTTACACAACTATTTCCCCACTAAAACCTCGTTATCAGAAGCTTTCCACTCTTGCACACAAACAGATATAAATGCATAAAATATTGCAAGACCGGAACGCTTATTTCTGCTATTACTAGAAAAATCTGTTTCACTATTTTATATTTTTTTTCGTTATTATGAAAACAAAACAAAATCTTTAGCCCTAATGGAAGCGGCATCTCCCGATATAGAAAAACAAGGCTTTTTCAGCCGTAGATTTTATTAATCGGGAATACAGCGGACAGCAGGACGGTTCTTCGTATAGAAAAACAGTCGTTCTGCTCCTAATAAACAGCACGTCCTAACCGTTCATAACTCCACAAAATTTCTTTTTAATACCAATTTGTAAATTCCTAATTTGCGCCCTCAAAATAAGTAGCAAAAATGAAGGTCTGTATTACCGATCGCTCGAATATCCATAATCGTTAGCGCAGAATTGTATTCTGTGCCCATAACGATAAGCAAATAAATAATAGACCAACTGAATGGGATTGCTTCGTTCCTCGCAATGAATCACATACCAGTTCATAACTCCTGTCGATTTCTTTTTAATACCAATTTCTAAATTCCTACTTTGCACCCCTTAAATCAGTAGGAAAAAATGAAGGTCTGTATTGCCGAAAAACCAAGTGTCGCACGCGAAATCGCATCCGTTTTGGGAGCTAATACCAAGCATGACGGATATTATGAAGGCAATGGTTATGCGGTCACCTACACTTTTGGGCATTTATGCACACTAAAAGAACCTAACGATTACAAGCCCCATTGGAAAAGTTGGGATTTGAACAATCTGCCCATGCTTCCCGACAAATTCGAAACCAAAGTGGTCGAGAATTCGGGGATCCAAAAGCAATTCCGAATCATAAAAAGCCTTTTCGACAAAGCCGAGTTGGTCATCAACTGCGGGGATGCCGGGCAAGAGGGTGAACTTATTCAACGCTGGGTGATGAACGAAGCAAAGTACAAAGGTGAGGTACAACGCTTGTGGATTTCTTCCTTGACCACCGAAGCCATAAAAGAGGGTTTCCAGAACTTGAAACCATCTGCCAACTATGATAATTTATACTATGCAGGATTTTCCAGAGCCATTGGCGACTGGTTACTGGGCATGAATGCCACGCGCTTGTACACCGTAAAACATGGCGGATACAAACAAGTTTTGTCTATTGGCAGGGTGCAAACCCCAACATTGGCAATGGTTGTGGACCGATTCAAGGAAATCGAGAATTTCAAACCGCAACCGTATTGGGAGTTGCAAACTTTATACAGAGAAACGCTTTTCAGCTATGAAGAAGGACGCTTTTTAAAAAAAGAAGATGGCGAACTCTTGGCCAATAAGGTCAAGGAAAGTGAGTTTGAAATAGTTTCTGTCGAAAAAAAGAATGGCAATGAGTTCGCACCTAAACTATTTGATTTAACAGGATTACAGGTGTTTTGCAATACCAAATTTGGTTTTACGGCAGATGAAACACTCAAAATTGTCCAAACTTTGTACGAACAAAAAGTGGTCACATATCCCAGAGTTGATACGACGTTTTTGCCCAATGATATCTATCCTAAAGTGGCTGGGATTCTGAAAAACTTGACAAATTATGCTGTGTTGACGCAACCGCTTTTGGAAAAAAAGATAAAAAAATCACCCAAAGTTTTCAACGATAAAAAAGTTACGGATCACCATGCGATTATTCCAACGGGGATTCAATCCAACTTGCAATACAATCAGCAGCAAGTATATGACATAATTACCAAGCGATTTATAGCCGTATTTTATGACGATTGTTTGGTTGCCAATACAACCGTTATTGGGAAAGCAGCAGATGTAGCCTTCAAAACGACAGGAAAAGAAATCATGAAAAAGGGATTTCGCATAGTCTTTGAAGACCCAAACGCCAAAGAAAAAGAAGCCGACATTTTACCGAGTTTTGTTGTAGGTGAAAAAGGGCCACACGAACCCTCGTTTTTAGAAAAGGAAACCAAACCACCGAATCAGTTCACCGAAGCTACTTTATTGCGCGCTATGGAAACCGCAGGCAAGCAAGTAGACGACGAGGATTTACGCGAATTGATGAAAGAAAACGGTATTGGGCGTCCCTCCACGCGAGCTAATATTATTGAAACGCTTTTTAGACGCCAATATATTGTAAGAAACAAAAAACAGGTATTGCCAACACCTACGGGAGTTCAGCTTATTGATACGATTCAAAATGATTTGGTGAAATCAGCTGAACTCACCGGCTCTTGGGAAAAGCAGTTGAAAGATATTGAAAAAGGAACTTTTACCGCTGCTGCGTTTATTAAGAACATGAAAAACATGGTAGAAGCTTTGGTCTATGAAGTGCGAAGTGAAACCAGACGTGCCAATATCTCGCATGCAGGAAGCATTCAAAAAGAAGTTGTTAAAGTCGAGAAAAAGAAAGCCGCGGGAATTTTGGCGGAAGCCTGTCCAAAATGCAGAAAAGGAACACTTATCAAAGGAAAATCTTCCTTTGGATGTACCAATTATAAAGCTGGCTGCACGTTCCTATTGCCTTACACTTTTGCAGAGAAAAAAATATCCGAGAACCAATATTTGCGATTACTACAAAAAGGATCTACTGTAAACTTAAAAGATTTTAAAACTGATGCCGGCACTGTGGAAGGTTTACTTCGTTTTGACGAAAATTTCCAACTCAAATTAGAAGCCAAGAAAGCTTTAAAAAATGTCATTCCGGACGAATTAGCCTGTCCGAAATGCAAGAAAGGAACGGTGCTAAAAGGAAAAACGGCTTATGGCTGCAGCGGTTATAAATCAGGCTGTGATTTCAAAGTACCTTTTGATGTGGTCAGAGCAAAACTGAAAGATCAAAAACCAACTAAAGAATTGGTTTATATTATTTTGAATGAAAGTGTTTAAATTTTGTTTTAACCATATAAGTCATAAAAGAGAGATATTTTGTTACATTGGCTGAAGAGACCGTTGGTTAAAACATTCTTTATAAACTATGCGACTTTCCTTAAATGAACTGTTTTGTCCTTTATTCTATTCAAATTAAAAACTTATATGACTTATATGGTAAACCTTTGATTCCAAAACTAAAAAAGTGACGTTATTCTATTTTTTATTAATTTAGCAGTTCAAAATAAAACCAAATATTTACACCAATGTTTCAAAAAACAACTCTTATATTACTTTTGTTAACCATTTTTTCCTGCAAAGAATCGGATGCAAATGAATTAGAAAAAATGAAAGCCGCCAATTGGATTTTAGGAAATTGGGAAAATAAATCCGTTGATGGAAATCTTTCTGAAACTTGGAAAAAAGTAAACGACAGTACTTTTGAAGCGCAATCCTATTTTATCAAAGAAAAAGACACTTTGCATTTTGAATCTATTATTTTGCAACAAAAAGGAGAAGAATTAACGTATTCAACTATGGTAAAAGGACAAAACGAGGATAAAGCAGTCGCATTCAAGTTGACAACGACAACTGAGAAACAACTGGTTTTTGAAAACCCGAAACATGATTATCCTCAAAAAATTATTTATAGTGAAATCAATCCAGACAGTATAGTGGTAAAAATTTCAGGAATCCAGCAAGGAAAACCCAGTTCCGAACAATATTCAATGAAAAAAATCAACTAAAATTTTAACATTTTAGTTCCAATCAAAACCTTGCTCGAAATAAGCAAGGTTTTTTTATGCCGTTAAAAAACTGTTTTGCAGTGGAATAAAAATTAATTTTAAATATTATCTATAATTAGTCTAAATAAGTTTTGTTAAGAACAAAAGCACTCTTATATTTGCAACTTATTTTTAATTAATCTAAATAAATGAAAAAGATACCTGCCTTTTACCTGTTCGTTTTGCTTTTTGGAATAACGGTTACTGCTCAAGAAAAGAAAGAGCAAGAAAAAGATACCTTAAAAACATTGAAAGAAGTGATTATAAACACCAACAAATACAGGTATAAAAGAGAAAAAAGCACCACCGTCTCTAAAATGCCTTTGAATAATATTGAAAATCCACAGGTGTACAATACAGTTACCAGCGAGTTAATGAAAGAACAAGTGGTCACTAACTTTAGTGATGCGCTAAAAAATGCAACTGGAATCACGCGTCTTTGGGAATCAACCGGGCGTGGCGGCGACGGTGCTGAATATTTTTCTATGAGAGGTTTTTCAGTTCAGCCAACAATGATCAACGGGCTTCCCGGAATCAACAACGGAAGTATTGATCCGGCCAACGTGGACAATATTGAAGTGATCAAAGGACCTTCAGGAACATTATTTGGCAGTAGTTTGATTTCATACGGAGGTTTAATAAATATTGTAACTAAAAAACCTTATTCAAGATTTGGCGGAGAAATCAGTTATAATGCCGGATCGTATGGTATGGATCGCCTTACTGCAGATGTAAATATCCCGCTAAACACGGATGTTTCCGTACGAATCAATACAGCCTACCAAAAAGAAAATTCGTTTCAGGATGCCGGTTTTGGCAAATCCTTTTTCTTTGCGCCTTCCTTGAGTTATAAAGTTAGTGATAAACTTTCGTTCTTGATCAATACTGAATTTACGAACCGAAATTCATCAAATGCCCCGATGCTTTTCTTGAACAGAAATTCCGCTCTATCATTTGATTCGATGGAATTATTCGAAAAAAACTATACAAAATCATTCACTTCAAACGAGCTGTCCATCAGCAATCCTACTTATA
Source organism: Flavobacterium sp. RSP49 (assembly GCF_003968735.1). Classification (NCBI taxonomy): domain Bacteria; kingdom Pseudomonadati; phylum Bacteroidota; class Flavobacteriia; order Flavobacteriales; family Flavobacteriaceae; genus Flavobacterium; species Flavobacterium sp. RSP49. The sequence goes on from NZ_RYDN01000012.1 coordinate 64,171, forward strand.
ATTTACAGGCTCAAATGTTTTATAAAATATCGGATCAGTGGACTTCGCAAACCGTATTATCCAGAAGTAACAGTAAAACAAATGGGTATTATTCCTATTTATTTGATGCATCAAACGGAAATGATTTTACACGATTCATTTCTAAAAGAAACGGAGAAACTTTAGCAACGGATATTCAACAAAATTTTATTGGAGACTTTAAAATTGGAAACTTAAGAAACCGATTGGTTGCCGGTGTCGATTATTATAAATCAAATATTATAAACGGGAGTACCGGTTGGGTTGGAAACGGAATTGTCTCCTTAATCGATGGATCAGATACCGGAGATTTGACCCAAGCGGGAGTTGATAATCTTTTAGTAGATTCGTTTGACGGAAATTCAACTGCTGAAGTTGAGGTTATTAGTGCGTACGCCTCTGATGTGTTGAATGTTACCGATAAATTATCGGCAATGATCAGTTTGCGCGTCGATCATTTCAAATCGAAAACAGCGACCGAAGAAAACAGCCAAGCAGCCGTTTCTCCAAAATTCGGTCTGGTTTATATGTTGATTAAAGATAAAGTTTCGGTTTTTTCAAATTATATGAATGGCTTTGTAAATGTAACGCCACGAGAAGTTTCTGAAGTGGATGGTTCTAATCCAAGAATGGAATCTTTTGATCCGGAGCAAGCTAATCAATATGAATTTGGATTAAAAACAAACTTATACAAAGACATCATTTCGGCATCGATTAGCTACTACAACATTGATGTGAAAAACCGATTAATGACGGATCCAAACAATATTAATAACGCAATTCAGGGCGGTGAAGTCAACAGTAAAGGAGTTGAAATCAGTTTTACGGCAAACCCAATGAAAGGATTTAATGTGATTGCCGGATTCAGTAATAACAAAAGTGAAGTTACAAAAGACAATCCCGGTGATGGATATTTAGGATTAAGACCTGAAGAAGCCGGACCAGAAACGCTAGTAAATTTTTGGGCAAATTACACGTTGACTTCCGGGAAATTAAAAGGATTCGGTCTTGGATTTGGCGGAAACCATGCCAGTGAATATAAAACGTTGAACAGAGCGAATATCGGAACATTTGCCTTACCAAGTTATACCATATTAAATTCGGCTTTGTCGTATTCGAATGATAAATTCAATTTAGCTTTAAAATTAAATAATATATTAAACGAAAAATATTATTCAGGCTGGTCTACTGTAACTCCACAGCGATTAAGAAGTGTAACTGCCGGTTTGACGTATAAATTTTAAGATTCCTAATTCGTTTTGTCTAACTAAACTCCTCTTTTCCTGGAGGAGTTTAATCCATTTATAATGAAAAATAACACCTTAAAAAAAGCAATCCTAAAAATCCATCTTTGGCTTGGCTTATCCTCAGGCATACTTGTTTTCATAATTGCCATCACGGGAAGTTTGTATGCCTTTCAGGAAGAAATACAAGATTACACCGATGAGTACAGGTTTGTTTCAAAACAGGAAAAACCATTTCTATTACCTACGCAATTGGAAGAAATTGCCCGAAAAGAAATTCCGAACAAAGTGTTACATGCTATAAAATACAATGGTTCTGTCAAATCAGTGGAAGCTATATTTTTCCATTACGAACCTTCCTATCATTATATTGTGTACCTCAATCCGTATACAGGTGAAGTCCTTGAAAAAACCAATATGGATGATGGGTTTTTTAACTTTATTCTTGACGGTCATTTTTATCTTTGGCTGCCTCATGAAATTGGACAAACCGTTACAGCATCGGCAACTTTAGTATTTTTGATTCTGCTGATTACGGGAATGATTCTTTGGTATCCAAAAAATAAAAATGCTGCCAAACAACGGTTTTGGTTTAAATGGAAAAAAGGATTAAAATGGAAACGTAAAAACTATGACTTGCATAATATTACTGGCTTATACGTGCTAATAATAGCCGTTATTTTTGCAATTACGGGTTTAGTCTGGGGTTTCCAATGGTTTGCTTATTCTTATTATACGGTTCTTGGTGGAGAAAAATCATTGGTTTATGAAGATCCTATTTCGACTATAAAAACAAAAAAAGTAAATAAACCGCTGGATCAAATTTGGACTTTGATGCAAAAAGAATATCCAAAAGCAAAATCTATAGAAGTGCATCCACCGGAAAGTGCCAGTTCTTCTATTGCTGCAAATGCAAATCCTGAGGAAGGCACGTATTGGAAAATAGACTATCGTTATTTTGACCAATACAACCTAGAAGAACAAAAAGTAGATCACCTTTACGGAAGGTATAAAGAAGCTGAAATTGCCGACAAACTGCTGCTCTTGAATTACGACATTCATACGGGTGCCGTTTTTGGAATAGCCGGAAAAATATTTGCCTTTTTAATCAGTTTACTTATTGCGAGTCTTCCAATAACCGGATGCTATATTTGGTGGGGAAGAAACCGAAAATCAAATGTTAAAATTTAATACTTTGATGACGATAACTGTTACAAAAGAAAGTTTTTTTTTAAAACACTATTATTCAGGATGCCATAAATAATTTTAATTTACTATTCATCATTTAATTAAATAATTTTTGTTGAATGAAATTCTGATTCTACATTTGCATTGTTATTTTTATTCTATCCAAATAAATAATTATGAAAAATAGTTTAATACCCGTTTTGACTTTTCTGTTCACCAAAAAAGACTTTGCACAAGAAACACCTGACACAACTGAAAATTTCTAAATCTTTTGGTACAAGCGGCAGTCTTGTAGTAGAGGATATTTTAGCAAGAACATCATAGCATACAGTCAATTTGAGTTTTTTTTGCAGATTGTCAAATATTACAAATGTTTTGAATTATACCGTACATGAAAATTACAGTGTAAACCCAACAGCACCTCGTCAAGTGATGACCAGCTTAAAATATAAATTCTAATTAAACCTTTTACCAAATAAAAAGTCTGATACATAATTCAAAACCTAAAATTCAAACCCATGATGAAAATAAAAGCAAGAAATTTACACCGTGATTTAGGGTATTTCTATATCGGATTAATTGTTTCTTTTGCCATCTCAGGACTTATGATGAACCACAGAGAATACTGGCATCCGGAAAAATACACTACCGAAACCAAGGCGATCCAAGTAAAAGTTTTTGCTGAAAATGAAATTAATGAAAAATTTGCTGAAGATTTAGGCAAACAATTGGGCATCGATGATAAAATGAGACGTCAAATGGTAAAAAAAGGAACCTTTAAAATTTCTTTTGAAAAACACGATGTCGAAATTGACCTGAAAACTGGAAAAGGAGAAATTGTTTCCTTCTCTAAAACGCCAATTATCAGCCAAACGATGAAATTGCATAAAAACACCTCTAATTTTTGGATTTATTATTCTGATATTTTTGCGATCAGCTTAATCATTATTGCCTTAACAGGAACGGTTATGATTAAATCCGGAAAATTCAGTTGGAAAAACAGGGGTTGGAAACTGGCAGTTGCCGGAATTATATTTCCGTTATTATTCTTGTTTTTATTTGGCTAAATTTCTGCTTCAACCCTGCTAAACCAAGTTGACACAAAAAAGAACCCGACCCATATTCAAAATGGGTCGGGTTTATATATTTTAACTATGTCTATTTTAAACCCGCCAAACTGTGCTCGATAGTTTCCATTTTTGCCAGAGCATCTGCTTCTTTTTGTCTTTCGTTGGCTAAAACTTTCTCCGGTGCACCAGCCACAAATTTCTCGTTGGCTAGTTTATTTTGTACTGATTTCAAGAAACCTTGCGTATAGACTAACTCCGCCGTCAGTTTAGCAATTTCAGCTTGTACGTCAATATTTCCGGTGATTGGGATGAAATATTCATTCGATTTGACACGGAAAGACAAGGCGCCATCCACTTTATCCAAAACATATTCTAAGGAAGTCAAGTTTCCTAATTTAGTCACCACCGAATCAAAATAAGCCGAAGTATTGTCATTATTGACAATTTTAAATTCAATTGCATCTTTAAACGGAATATTCTTGTCTTTACGGATCGTACGAATTCCGGAAATAACCTCCATTGTGTTTTCAAAATCAGCAATTAAACGGGAATCAAACGGTTTTATTTCTGGCCAAGTCGAAACGATTAATGCTTCATCTGTAGTTCTTTCGGCAAGAATTTGCCAAATTTCCTCTGTCAGGAACGGCATAAACGGATGCAATAATTTTAAATTATTTTCAAGCATTGCTATGGCTTTCGCCAAAGTAACGCTGTCAATTGGCTGTTGGTACGCCGGTTTTATCATTTCCAGGAACCAAGAGCAGAAATCATCCCAAACCAGTTTGTAAATTCCCATTAAAGCTTCGGAAATTCTGTATTTTTCGAAATTGTCTTCGATTTCTAGAAGTGTTTGTTGCAACTTGGCTTCATACCATTCGATTGCTACTTTTGAAGATTCCGGTTGTGGAATCGTTTCCGAAACTTCCCAACCTTTAATCAATTTAAAGGCATTCCAGATCTTATTGGTGAATGCTTTTCCTTGGTTGCACAATTCTTCGTCAAACATAATGTCATTTCCGGCAGAAGCGCTCAAAAGCAATCCAACACGAACACCATCGGCACCAAATTTTTCTATTAAGTCTAAAGGATCCGGTGAATTCCCTAATGATTTAGACATTTTACGTCTTTGTTTATCCCGAACTAAACCAGTCAAATAAACATTTGTAAAAGGTTTTTTTCCTGTGTACTCATATCCTGCAATAATCATTCTCGCTACCCAGAAAAACAAAATATCCGGACCAGTTACTAAATCATTGGTTGGATAATAGTATTTAAAGTCTTCACTTTCCGGATTCATTATACCTCCAAAAACGGACATTGGCCACAGCCATGAAGAAAACCAAGTATCTAAAGCATCGACATCTTGCTTCAAGTCAGAAGTGAGAAGTGAGAAGTTAGACGTTTTTTCTTTGGCTAAAGCCAAAGCATCCTCAATATTTTCGGCAACAACGAAATCTTCTTTTCCATCTCCATAAAAATAAGCTGGAATTTGTTGTCCCCACCACAATTGACGCGAAATATTCCAATCGCGAATGTTGTTTAGCCAATGGGCGTACGTATTGTTAAAACGTGCTGGATGCAATTTAATTTCGCCATCAACCAATACGGATTGAATTGCCGGTTTTACCAAATCTTCCATTTTCAAGAACCATTGGTCTGATAAACGAGGCTCGATAACTGCTTTGGTTCTTTCCGAAGTACCTACTTTATTTAAGTGTGTTTCTGTTTTTGCTAAAGCACCTATAGTCCCTAGTTCTTTTGCAATTTCTTCACGAACCACAAAACGATCTTTCCCTTGGTAATGCAAACCAAAACTATTCATCGTTGCATCTTCGTTGAAAATATCAATAATCTCCAAATTATGTTTTTCTCCCAATGCCTTGTCATTCATGTCGTGAGCTGGGGTCACTTTCAAACAACCAGTACCAAATTCTATGTCTACATAGTCATCTTCGATAATAGGAATTACTCTTCCGCAAATAGGCACAATCGCTTTTTTGCCTTTCAAATGAGCAAAACGTTCGTCATTTGGATTAATACAAATGGCACTATCTCCAAAAATGGTTTCCGGACGCGTAGTTGCTATGGTCAAAAATTCTTCCCCCAACACCTCAGAAGGAGGGGAGTTAAAAGTCTCGGCTCCCTCTCCTTCGGAGAGGGCTGGGGTGAGGATTTTATATTGTATGTAATATAACTTTCCTTGTTGTTCTTCATAAATTACCTCTTCATCAGACAAAGTCGTTTTGGCTTCCGGATCCCAGTTTACCATTCGGTATCCTCGATAAATCAAACCTTTGTTGTATAAATCTACAAAAGAACGAATCACTGAGGCTGACATATCAGGATCCATTGTGAATTTTGTTCGATCCCAATCACATGAACAGCCCAATTGTTTGAGTTGTTCCAGAATTACACCGCCATATTTATCCGTCCATTCCCAGGCATGCGCCAAAAATTCTTCACGTGTTAAATCATTTTTATGGATTCCTTCAGCTTTTAATTTGGCGACCACCTTAGCTTCTGTAGCTATTGAGGCATGATCCGTTCCCGGAACCCAGCACGCATTGAACCCTTTAAGACGCGCTCTTCTTATTAATACATCTTGAATAGTATTGTTCAACATGTGTCCCATGTGTAAAACTCCAGTCACATTAGGCGGTGGAATTACGATAGTATATGGTGTTCTTTGATCCGGCTCTGAGTGAAAATATTTATTTTTCATCCAGTAGTCATACCACTTATTCTCAATAGTTTTAGCGTCAAATTGTGCAGGAATAATCATTTTATTGTAGGTCATTTAATCGTTAAATTCAATTGTTTGTTGGTTCCGTTAAACCAATAACCAGATCAACAAATACCCTTGTAGACTTTGGTCTGATATTTGTAATTCTGATAGGTCACAAAAGTAAATAATTAAGTAGACTATAAAAAGGGAAATAAAAATTTGTGCGTTAATTAAAACAAAGTATATTTACTTTAATGAATTTAAAAAAATGAAAATGAAAAAAATATTAATTTTATTTGCATTCACATTAATTAGCACCGTAGGATTTGCTCAAAATGGCCCTAAAATTGAATTTGCTGCAAAAGACAATACAATCGATTATGGGAGGGTTACCAAAAATGATAGTGGAACCCGTAATTTTATTTTTACGAACACTGGAAATGCGCCATTACTTATTACAGATGTACTTTCTACTTGTGGGTGCACCATTCCAACAAAACCAACCGAGCCAATTATGCCGGGAAAAACAGGAAAAATATCCATAAAATACAATATGGCTCCCGGACCAATTAGAAAAACAATAACTGTTGAATCGAATGCCGTGAATTACGATTCCGGGAGAGTCGCTTTAAAAATAAAAGGGGAAGTAGTTGCAAATTAAATCACGCAATTGTGATTTATTTAAAACAAAGAGATACTGCTTTCTCAGACTTTCGCGTTAAGGAGCCAATGAGCAAAAACACTATTCCTCTAAATCCAATGTGTCCTATTTGATTTTTACCCGACCTACTTGATGGATTTAAATTCCATGTGTACACATCAATACGCTTCCTGAAACCCTCTGGAGGCGTTTTTTGTTAGAGAAAATCCTGTAACTGAAATCTAAATTTCAGAATCTGACTGTTTCTTTCCACTTCCAATGTTATCCATTTTTCCTCCTCAGATCTAAAGAGAGAATTAACTTTTTGCAACGAATATCTATAAGCAGGAGCGTTATTGATTAAAATAATAATATCGCCTTTTTGTACTCCTGAATTTGCTGCTGGCGAATTATTTCTAACATTTGCGATCTCATAAATAGGCTTTAATTGGAATTTATACTTAAAGTCATTGAGTACTTTAGTTTCGCCTGACTCATTATATTTTGGTAACAAAGGGACGGTTTCCATCCGAACAGTTTCCTGAACCCACTGTAATCCGTTGTGCTGGATCTCTACTCCGCTTTTATTGTATGCAAAAGGATCGTTGTAAAGACTATTTTTTTTTACATACATTTCTTTTTTGGGGTAATTAAAAATAACGGTAAATCTTTTCATAATCTCTCCTCCTACTGATCCCATCCGATCAGGAACCATAGTAACATTCCTAATTGAAGTAGAGTCCGGGAAAGCTACTATTGGATTATTAAATACAAACTGATTCATTGCGAATTTTTGAATTCTGGCTCTTTTTCCTTCAACATCACCACTAAATCCTCTGCCCAAAAAATCAGAAAAATTTTTCGAGGGAACTTTAAGAAATTCGGAGCGATCCTGAAACAACCATATTGCATCACTATTTCCTATATCAATCAGCAACTTGACCACCAATTCCTTATTATTCAACAACACCGTACCTTTTAAATACGGCTTTGATTTCTCGATAGCGATAGGAATAGTTTTGAACTTTCTAACTATTTTTTTTCTATTTTTAGCGGTATCGCTATAGACTATAACTCTCTTTTTAGAGTAATTAATTTCAACCAGATTATTTCTAAAAAACTGAAATCCTATAATTCCGTTTACAGGAATCCCAATATGAGAGGATAAATTAAAATCCTGATTCAAAACAATATAAACCATATGATCCGCATACAACATGCTGCCGAATTGCAATATATTATTGGTCGATTTCAATCCCTCGACCGCCTCTTGACTCCCTAATCCTCTTAATAGTACTTTTTCCGCGTTAAAAAAACGAACTTCTTTTTTTTCTTCCAAACTAAATAATATGGTCTCTTCCACACCGGAATCCAATAAAAAATTCAATTCAACTCCATTCACTTTTATAGGCAGAAGCACTAAATTATTGATCAACTTGAAAGGCACACTAATTTTGTCTCCATTTTTTTCAAACTGAAATCCTTGCTGCGCCAAAACACTGTATATCGAGAAGATTAAAAAAAATAAATTTAGCGTTCTTTTCATTGTGCTAGCTTTTTATAAAAATACTAAAAATATAAAACAAAACCTTGTTTTATATGATATATCCGGGCATAAATTGTGATAAATTCGAAAAAAAAATCGCAAATTTGCAATTCAATAATTTAAAACTATGCCAACAATATCAAATAAAGGCAAACAAATGCCTGAATCACCAATACGAAAATTGGTTCCCTACTCTGAAATAGCGAAAAATAAAGGCCATAAAGTATACCATTTAAACATTGGCCAACCCGATATCAGAACTCCTGAAGTTGCTATGAATGCGGTTAAAAATATAGATTTAACTATTTTAGAATACAGCCATTCCGCCGGGAATGAAAGCTATAGAAAAAAATTAGCTGCCTATTATACAAATCAAGGAATTCCTGTACATATTGAAGATATTATAATCTCCACTGGAGGATCTGAAGCCTTGATGTTTGCTATAGGCAGCACGATGGATCATGGTGATGAGATCATTATTCCGGAACCATTTTATGCAAATTATAATGGATTTTCAACCGCATCAGGAGTTTCTGTAGTTCCAGTAATCTCGAGTATTGAAACCGGCTTTGCATTACCGGCCGTAGCTGATTTTGAAAAGCTGATTACGCCAAAAACAAAAGCGATCCTGATTTGTAATCCAGGAAATCCAACGGGTTATTTATATTCAAAAGAAGAAATCATGCAACTGGCTGCCTTAGTCAAAAAACATGATTTATTTCTAATTTCTGATGAAGTATATCGTGAATTTACTTATGATGGTGATGTCCATTATTCTGTAATGAATGTTCCCGGGCTTGAAGAACATGCAATCATGATTGATTCTGTTTCAAAAAGATACAGCATGTGCGGTGCCAGAATAGGATGCATTGTTTCTAAAAATAAGGAACTGATGGCTACTGCAATGAAATTTGCACAAGCAAGATTAAGTCCACCAACGATTGAACAGATTGCAAGCGAAGCTGCTCTTGACACTCCACAAAGTTATTTTGACGAAGTAATTTCAGAATATAGAGAACGCAGAGACACTTTGATTGAAGAATTAAATAAAATAGATGGCGTTATTGTAAGCAAACCAAAAGGGGCTTTTTATTGTATTGCGCAACTACCAGTTGCTAATGCCGATGCTTTTGCGCAATGGCTATTAGAAAGTTATGACCTAAATGGAGAAACAGTAATGGTAGCGCCAGCAGCCGGTTTTTACTCTACTCCGGGAATGGGATTAAATCAGGTTCGAATTGCTTATGTTTTAAAGAAAGAAGATTTAATTAGCGCAGTACGAATCCTGAAAGCAGCGATCCCTGTTTATAATGCGACACTAACGAACGTATAATCAAACACATTTTGGTAGACATCCCCTTTAGGGAACCGGAACTATTTTATAAAAGGCAGTAACGAGTTCGTTATTGCCTTTTATTTTTAGATCCAAAAAAGAGAGTATAACGGGCGGCTGAACCAATAAAGTAGTCTTAAATAGTAGGAGCGATAGAAATTTTTTAATTTTTATTATTTACCTTTACCCCTTAAATATTTACACCAACAATAATAGTTGCTTTTAATGATAAAAAACGAAGAATTTCAAGACGAAATAGGAGAAAACCATATTAGTTTATCCGCAAAAAATCCAGTACGAGATGATGCTTTTGCCATTTCTGATGAGGAAAAAATTGAAAAAATAAAAAAGGACGTGGAGAGCATTCTAATCACACTTGGAATGGACTTGACCGATGATAGTTTAAAAGGCACGCCCAATCGTGTTGCCAAAATGTTTGTAAAGGAAATTTTTGGCGGTTTAAATCCTGCTAAAAAACCAAAAGCATCTACATTTGACAATAATTACAAGTACGGTGAAATGTTAGTTGAAAAAAACATCATCGTATATTCTACCTGTGAACATCATTTATTACCAATTATAGGAAGAGCGCACGTAGCTTATATTTCAAACGGCAGAGTTATTGGTTTGTCTAAAATGAACCGTATCGTAGAATATTATGCTAAAAGACCTCAGGTTCAGGAGCGCTTAACCATGCAAATTGTTCAGGAATTACAAATCGCATTAGGTACAGAAGATGTAGCCTGTGTAATCGATGCCAAGCACCTTTGTGTAAATTCAAGAGGAATCAGTGATATTGAAAGTAGTACCGTAACCTCTGAATTTGGCGGAAAATTTAAAGATAGTGTCACTCGCAGAGAGTTTTTAGATTATATTAAATTAGAAACTAAGTTCTAGTCCTCTCCCCGACCCTCTGCAAAGGAGCGGGAGCCTAGCTTGGTAAGGTGAGAACAAGATTACAACAATTATTAATAACGCATTCACGTCTCAACTCCCTCCCCTTTGGGAGGGCTGGGGTGGGGAAAACAATAATCTACAATGCCATTATACAATAGCCAAAATCTAAAAATATACAATTCTCTTTCAGGAGAAAAAGAAATTTTCAAACCTATTCATGAAGGAAATGTAGGAATGTATGTTTGTGGACCTACAGTTTACAGCAATGTACATCTTGGAAATGTGCGTACCTTTATGTCTTTTGACGTGATTTTTAGGTATTTTTTGCATTTAGAATACAAGGTACGCTACGTTAGAAACATTACGGATGTGGGGCATATTGTAGACGATGTGGATGAAGGTGAGGATAAAATTGCCAAAAAAGCACGTCTGGAACAACTGGAACCAATGGAAGTAGTGCAACGCTATACGGTTGATTTTCATGAAATTTTGAATGCTTTTAACTTTTTGTCACCAAGTATCGAACCCACTGCAACGGGACATATTATTGAGCAAATTGAAATTATCAAAACCATAATTGAAAAAGGAATTGGTTATGAAGCCAATGGCTCTGTTTATTTTGATGTGGTAAAATTTAATGAAACCAATCATTACGGCAGATTAAGTGGCCGAAACATTGAGGATATGCTAGCCAATACCAGGGATCTTGACGGGCAAAGTGACAAGAGAAATCCACAGGATTTTGCGCTTTGGAAAAAAGCGGAAACTCAACATATTATGCGTTGGCCTTCGCCATGGAGTGATGGATTTCCGGGATGGCATTTAGAATGTACAGCAATGAGCACTAAATACTTAGGCAATCATTTTGACATTCACGGTGGCGGAATGGACTTAAAATTCCCGCATCATGAGTGTGAAATTGCACAAAACGAAGCCTGTACCGGTCAAACTCCGGTTAATTATTGGCTCCACGCCAATATGTTGACTTTGAACGGAAAAAAAATGGCAAAATCTACGGGAAATAATATTTTGCCAAGAGAAATATTGACTGGAGAAAACACCGTTTTAAGTAAAGCTTTTTCAGCATCAGTAGCACGATTTTTTATGCTCCAGGCGCATTACAGAAGTATTCTTGATTTTTCTGATGATGCCATTGTTGCTGCCGAAAAAGGATACAAACGATTGATGGAAGCGATTAATTCGTTGAAAGAAATCACTGTTCACACAAAAAGCACCGTTGACATTCCGGCTTGGAAACAAACCTGTTATGATGCAATGAATGACGATTTTAATACTCCTATTTTGATTGCGCAGTTGTTTGAAGGTGTACGTTTTATCAATTTACTAAAGGATGAAAAAGAGACCTTGAATGCGGAAGATTTAAACCATTTTGCAAAAACAATGCATGCATTTGTGTTTGACGTATTAGGATTAGAAGACGAAAAAGTCTCGGACAGCAATAACGATAAGTTAGAAGGAACGGTCAATATGCTTATTGAAATGAGAAAACAAGCTCGCGACAATAAGAATTTTGCACTTTCTGATCAAATAAGGGATCAATTAATTGTATTAGGAATTCAGTTAAAAGATGGTAAAGAAGGAACTTCGTTTAGTATCTAGTTCGCTAAATACCGAAATCGATTACAACTGAAAAATAATTTTGAGTAACAACAGAGAAGTTTTAATTTTAAAATCATGTTATCAAAAATCATCATTTACCCATTTTTACTATTGGTTCGTTTCTATCAAGTGGCTATTTCACCCTTTACACCTGCGGCTTGTAGATTTGAACCCACGTGCTCCTCGTATATGATTGAAGCTTTACAAACCCACGGTTTGTTTTATGGCGGGTTTTTAGGTATAAAACGTATTTTTAGTTGCCATCCTTGGGGAAAAACCGGCTATGATCCGGTTCCCAAAAAATCATGTACCCATAAAGATTCTCTTTTTTAATACGAATTTTACATTTAATCTCTATTTTTACGTCAAACATATAAAATACAATACATGACACACGCTTTAAACATCGTTTGGAATCCATCAGAAGGAATTGATTTAGGCTTTTTTATCATTCGTTATTACAGTTTAATGTTTGTAATTGCTTTTGGATTAGGCTGGTATATTATGAAAAATATCTTTGATCGTGAAGGGGAATCAATAGAAAAATTAGATTCGTTATTTATCTGGACAGTATTAGCGACCTTACTTGGTGCACGTTTGGGTCACGTTTTCTTTTACGATTGGGAGTATTATCGCAATCATTTATTGGAAATTTTTATGCCAATACGAGAAAATCCAAACGAAACGATTTTATACATTATAAAAGGATGGGAATTCACAGGTTTTCAAGGTTTAGCAAGTCATGGTGCTGCCATATCAATAATTATTGCTATGTATTTTTACAGTAAAAATATATTGAAAAAACCCCAGTTATGGATTTTGGACCGGGTGGTTATTCCTGTTGCAAGCGGTGCTATTTTCGTCAGATTGGGTAACTTTTTTAATTCGGAGATTATTGGTCATAAAACGACTTCTGACTTTGGAATAAAATTCTTGAAAGACCATTTTAGTGCTATGGACGCGGTCAATGCGACTCAAATACCCAATCCTCAAGCTGCGTACTCAGCCATTGCGAACGACCCTAAATTTGTCTCTTTACTGGAACAAGTTCCGGTAAGACATCCTACTCAATTGTACGAGGCATTCTGTTATATTTTTGTCTTTGCAGTCTTATTTTTCCTGTATTGGAAAACCGAAAAAAGAAGGTATACCGGATTTATATTTGGTATGTTCCTGGTTCTTTTATTTACAGTCCGTTTTATAGTAGAATCTGTTAAGGAAAGTCAAGGCGGTTTTGAAAGTGCTTTAGGTTTATTTTCAACCGGACAATGGCTTAGTATCCCCTTTATTCTTATAGGACTGTATTTTATTCTTACATCAGAAAAAGAAATAACAAACTAAATAACAATACGTTACAACAAAAAAAAAGCGTTAGCTGCATCTTAGTAGCTAACGCTTTCTTTATAACGAAAATGAGAACCCAAAGTCAATGTTTTTAGTCGTATATCCCGCATTGGTTTTCTGTAATCCCCCATTAGACACATGACGAATATTTGGTCTTACGTCTAAAGTCACACCCTTGAGCCTGAAAGTAAATCCTAACGCTAAAACATCTGAAAAAGCAAAACCTTTGGAGAGTCGTTCCGTTTCTGTATCTGTAATCATTGGACCTATGCTCCCTAAAACATAAATACTCGCCGATTTAAAGACCGGTTTTCGCATTAAAAAACCAAGATTAAGAACGTATTCTTTTACATCTTTTAGCTTTGTATAGCGCTCCCGTTTTACAATATAATCTGGATCATCGGGCTCCACAAAATAAATATTTAGGAGTTGATGGCTTGCAAAATTAATTTCTGGCTGAAGCACTAGTGCGTATTTAAAATTCTTCGTTTGTTTTACAACATAATAAATTTGCACCTTATAAGACTTATTTGTAAAGGTATAATTTCTGTTCTTAAATTCATCTCCTATTCCATACGAAAAACCCAAATCAACTTTACTTGCCTTTTCTTGGGCATAAAATGGAATTGTACAAAGGACTAAAACTAAAATAACTAATACTTTCATCCGCATAACTAATAGTATTTTGGTTTATCTGATTATACAGTTTTCAAAAAAGGAATTAAAATCAGCTTTGAAGTTACAAATAAAAAAAGAGATTCAACTTACGCTGAATCTCTTTTTTTTGATGGTGTAAAAAACTGTTTCTAGTTTTCTAGATGCGCCTTTTCGACTCTGTCTTTATCTTCTTTTGAGATGGTGTCTACAAGTACTGGTGTTGCAATAAACAATGAAGAGTACGTCCCTACAATGATACCAACTAACATAGCAAATATAAATCCTCTGATAGATTCTCCTCCAAAAATAAACATGATCAACAACACCACAATCATCGTCAAAGAGGTATTGATAGTTCTTGACATCGTTGTATTAATAGATTGATTTACGATTTCAGAGAAAGAACCTTTAGTTTTTCCGGCTAAATATTCACGAACCCTGTCAAATACAATAACTGTATCATTCATAGAATACCCAATAACGGTTAGAATCGCAGCAATAAAATGCTGATCGATTTCCATACCAAAAGGCATAAATTTATAGCACAATGAATAAATTCCTAGCACAAAAATAACATCGTGGGCAACAGCAGCAATCGCTCCTAAACTGTATTGCCATTTTCTATAACTGATCATCAAATATAAAAACACGATTGCCATTGCTCCAAGAACCGCCCAATAAGCATTCGTTTTAATATCTTCAGCAACTGTTGGCCCTACTTTAGACGCTTGTAAAATACCGAGTTTTTTACCATCATAAGCATTAACAAATTTATCATACGTCATATCAGCTGAAAAATGTTGTTTTAAAGTAGTAAACAATAATTTATTTACTTCTTCGTCTGCTTTGATTCCTGGCTCTTCCACTTTGTATTTAGTGGTAATTTTCAATTGATTATCACTACCAAAAACTTTTACTTCGGCACTACCATCAAAAACTTCCGCTAGCTCTGCTTTTACTGTTTCAGTTTCAATTGCTTTTTCAAAACGCACTTGAAAAGTTCTTCCTCCTACAAAGTCGACTCCTTCATCAAGACCGTTAATTGCTAATGAAGTAAAACTGATAACAACTATAATACTAGAAAATAAATACGTCCATTTTTTAACTCCCAAGAAATTAAACTTGAAATTGACAAACATATTTTTAGAGAAATTAGTAACAAACGTCAAATTGTTCTTTTTACTAATGTTCCAGTCAATAAAGATTCGTGCAATAAAAATTGAAGTAAACAATGAGGTTATAATACCGATTAATAACGTAGTAGCAAACCCCTTAATTGGCCCTGAACCAAAAATGAACAATACGGCTCCGGTCAAAATATGCGTAACATTGGCATCCGTAATCGAGGACATTGCTCCTCTCCAGCTGTAGGAAGTTTTAACGGCTTCTTCTAGTGTTTTACCCGCACGCAACTCTTCTTTTGCTCTTTCGTAGATAATGATGTTCGCATCAACAGCTGTTCCCATTGTCAATACGATACCTGCAATACCTGGCAATGTAAGAACTGCACCAATACTTGCTAAAATTCCGAATAAGAAAAGTAAGTTAACCGCTAATGCAATATTAGCATACCAACCTGCTCTACCGTAATAAATCATCATCCAGAGTGACACTAAAAGCAATCCTAACAAAGCAGAATTAGTCCCGTTGTCAATTGCTTCCTGACCTAAGGATGGCCCTACCACTTCTGACTGAATAATATCTGCAGCAGCCGGCAATTTACCTGCTCTCAATACATTTGCTAAATCTTTAGTTTCTGTAACATCGAAAGCTCCTGAAATTTCAGACCTACCACCTGAAATTGGACCTGTAGAAACTCCTGGTGCAGAATACACCACATTATCAAGAACAATAGCAATATTACTTTTTTGAGTGTAAGCTCTACCAGTTAATTCTTCCCATGCTTTTGCACCTTGTCCGTTCATTTGCATTGAAACCGCTGGTTTACCTGATTGGTCAAAGGTATCTTTT
The DNA here is from genome assembly GCF_003968735.1 of Flavobacterium sp. RSP49. Classification (NCBI taxonomy): domain Bacteria; kingdom Pseudomonadati; phylum Bacteroidota; class Flavobacteriia; order Flavobacteriales; family Flavobacteriaceae; genus Flavobacterium; species Flavobacterium sp. RSP49. Next base: position 80,424 of record NZ_RYDN01000012.1, read on the forward strand.
GCATCAGTAACCACACCACCAGCCATTGCCGGTACATTGTCTCGGTTTCCTTTTAAAGCATATAATTCTACTGCTTCAACAGCTTTTGCTTTATCGTCTTTAATAGTCAAAGGTTTTCCCCAAACAAATTTCACATACCGCTGGTCTGCAGCCAATAAAACTCTAATATCCGCTCTTTTTAAATATCCGTTTACAACAGCCGTATCTTTTGGAGAGAAAAGTCCCAAAACTGGACCTCCACCTTGACCAATGATTTTATCAAACAAAGGATTATTCCCCTTTTTTGCATCAGCTGAATCTTTACCATCCGAAAGCAAAGCGCTCAAAGAATCTTTCACAACAGGTTTAGCTTCGGCAATATTGATTTCAGTTTTCTTCAATGACTCGTTAGCTGCCATCAAAAAATTACCAATTTCTTCTATTTTATATGTTTCCCAAAACTCTAGTTGAGCGGTACTTTGTAATAATCTTTTAATTCTGTCTACATCTTTAGCCCCTGGAAGTTCTACAAGAATTCTTCCCGTCTCCCCTAATTTTTGAATGTTAGGTTGGGTAACACCAAATTTGTCTATACGCTCTCTCAATACACCAAAAGCACTTTCTACAGACTCATCTACTTTTCTTTTGATTACTTTTTCGACCTCAGCATCGGTCATTTGAAAATCGACTCCACCTTCACCTTGCAAACTTCTGTTTGCAAAAATATCAGGAGAAGCTAATTTTACGGTCCCTTTTGAATTCGCTTCAAAAGCATTGAAAAATGCATCTAAATAGGTTTGATTTCCTTTTAAATTTGCTGTTGCATCAGCCAAAGATTTATTAAAAACCGGATTTTTTGAGTTATTCGATAAACCTTTCAATATGTCTTTAACAGATATTTGAAGTATTACATTAATACCTCCTTCTAAGTCAAGACCTTTGTTGATTTGCTTATCACTTACTTCATTATAAGTAAAATTAGTAAACCCAAGGCTAAATACTTTTTCTTTACCGATAGAATCTAAATATTTAGCTTCTTTATCAGGGTTTCCACCCGCAAAAGATTTCGCATCATTTTTAATTTTGCTCGCGACAAAAGTGAACGAAAGTTGGTAAATACTTACCAATGCAAATAGAATTGCGAAAAATTTAATAAGTCCTTTATTCTGCATTATTACTAAAAATTAATTATTTTATATTTATTTATTTTTGCTTTAAACCTTATAAAAGAACACTTTACATTCGTTTTTTATATTATAAAAGAATATATCGAGCTACTTCATTTTTTTTAAACCGAGCAAATATATAATTAACGGTAAGATTAACCAATTTATTTATAGATTAATCTCAAGAAAAAGACTGCAAAGATGCAGTCTTCTCTTTTTTATATGTAAATTTTTATACCAAAATCGATTTTAAAGCGTCATTCATTTGTCTGACAGCGTCTGCACTTTTAGCAAACAAGGCTTTTTCAGCATCATTTAGTTTAATGTCAAGAATTTCTTCTACTCCATTTTTACCAATAATACACGGAACACCAATACAGATATCATCCTGACCATATTCTCCTTCAACGAAAACAGAACATGCAATCATTTTCTTTTGATCATTTAAAATACTATCCACCAAGAAAGCAACGGAAGCTCCTGGAGCATACCATGCCGATGTTCCAAGCAGTCCTGTAAGTGTAGCTCCACCAACCATAGTATCGGCAGCTACTTTTTGCAATTCCTCTTCCGATAGAAATTGTGAAACCGGAATTCCGTTATAAGATGCTAATCGTGTCAAAGGAATCATAGTAGTATCTCCGTGTCCCCCAATAACCATTGCTGAAATATCATTGGCCGGTTTGTCTAAAGCCAAAGACAAATACGTTCTAAAACGAGAACTGTCTAACGCTCCACCCATCCCAATAATTCTGTTTTTTGGCAATCCCGTAGATTTCAATGCCAAATATGTCATGGTATCCATAGGATTAGAAACGACCACTATAATAGTTTCCGGTGAATGCTTCAATACATTTTCAGCAACCGTTTTCACTATTCCTGCATTAATTCCTATTAATTCTTCCCGAGTCATTCCTGGTTTTCTTGGAATTCCAGATGTAATTACCACTACATCACTTCCTGCTGTTTTAGCATAATCATTGGTAACACCTGATACTTTGGTATTAAAACCAGTATTGGTAGCACATTGCATGATATCTAACGCTTTTCCTTCAGCAAAACCTTCTCTAATATCCAATAGTACTACTTCGCTGGCAATTCCTCTATAAGAAATCACATCCGCGCATGTCGCTCCTACATTTCCTGCTCCTACAATGGTAACTTTCATATTTTAAAGTTTATTCGGTTATTTGTTAATTTGGTTACTTTTTTTTGCGTTATTCTATTAGAATAAAAACGGATGATTACGTTACGTTACGCATCAATATTTGCGTAAACTGCATTTTTCTCAATAAATTCTCTTCGTGGTGGTACTTCATCACCCATTAACATTGAGAAAACTCTATCGGCTTCCGCCAAACTGTCAATAGTTACCTGACGCAATGTTCTAAAACTTGGATCCATTGTAGTTTCCCATAATTGCTCTGCGTTCATCTCTCCAAGACCTTTATAACGTTGAATTCCTGCACTTCCGCCCATTCTTTCATTTGCCTGATCACGTTGTAAATCATTCCATGCGTATTCTTTTTTGTTTCCTTTTTTAACCAAATACAAAGGCGGTGCGGCAATATATACGTGCCCTTGTTCGATTAATTCTTTCATAAATCTAAAGAAGAACGTCAAGATTAAAGTAGAAATATGACTACCATCGACATCGGCATCACACATAATGATTACTTTGTGGTAGCGTAATTTTTCGATATTTAATGCTTTGCTGTCTTCGGCAGTTCCTATTGTAACGCCTAGCGCAGTAAATATATTTCGAATCTCTTCGTTTTCAAAAACCTTATGATGCATTGCTTTTTCTACGTTCAAAATCTTACCACGCAAAGGTAAAATAGCTTGAAACATGCGATCACGACCTTGTTTTGCGGTTCCTCCCGCCGAATCTCCCTCGACAAGGTATACTTCACATTTTGCTGGATCCTGTTCTGAACAATCTGATAATTTTCCTGGCAATCCACCGCCACCCATTACGGTTTTGCGTTGTACCATTTCACGTGCTTTTTTGGCTGCGTGACGTGCTTGTGCTGCAAGAATAACTTTTTGAACAATGATACGGGCATCATTTGGATTTTCTTCCAAATAGTTTTCAATCATCTCACTTACCGCTTGACTTACAGGAGAAACAACTTCTCTGTTCCCAAGTTTCGTTTTCGTTTGTCCTTCAAATTGTGGCTCCTGCACTTTTACCGAAATAATAGCGGTCAATCCTTCCCGGAAATCGTCTCCTGAAATATCAAATTTCAATTTGTCTAACATTCCGGAAGCATCTGCGTATTTCTTTAACGATCTTGTAAGACCGGTTCTAAAACCTTGCAAGTGCGTTCCTCCCTCGTGTGTATTAATATTATTTACATAAGAAAAAATATTTTCCGTATAACTGGTGTTGTAAATTAACGCCACCTCAACCGGAATTTCTCCTTTTTCATGATCCATAGAAATTACGTGCGCAATAATTGGCTCACGGTTCCCATCTAAGTAACGGATGTATTCTTTTAAACCTTCGTCAGAATGAAATACTTCTGAAACAAAATTTCCGTCTTTATCAAATTCTCTTTTATCCGTAAATGTAATCGTGATTCCTTTATTCAAATAAGATAATTCACGCATACGAGCCGATAAAGTATCATACGAATACTCAATAGTTTGGGTAAATATGCTTGGATCCGGATAAAAAGTAACAATTGTCCCTCTCTTAGTCGTTTCACCAATTTGCTTAACCGGGTATAACGCTTTCCCTTTTTCGTATTCTTGTTCATATATTTTACCATCACTGCTGTGAACGGTAGCTCTCAAATGGTTTGACAATGCATTTACAACCGAAACCCCAACACCGTGAAGTCCTCCGGAAACTTTATACGAATCTTTGTCAAATTTTCCTCCGGCACCAATCTTGGTCATTACAACCTCTAACGCTGAAACCCCTTCTTTTTTATGAATCCCTACCGGAATACCACGCCCATTATCTTCAACAGAAACGGATCCATCTTCATTAATATCAACTATTATGGTATCACAATGGCCTCCCATTGCCTCATCAATAGAGTTATCCACAACCTCATACACTAAATGATGCAGACCTCGAACTCCCACATCTCCAATATACATCGAAGGACGCATCCTTACGTGTTCCATTCCTTCTAATGCCTGAATACTATCTGCTGAATAACTGTCCTTCTTGATTTCTTCGCTCATATATATTTTATTCTAAAAAAAATGTACTTTTTGTCTAACACGCAAATATATAAAAACGCAAATTATATAACCGTTAAATTACCTTTTTAAGCCCTTAAGTTATTAACATTTGTTCATATAATTACAAAAAAACGCCCTCAAAATTGAGAGCGTTCTTCATTTATAAAAAATTTAAATTATTGTTTCAAACTACAACTCCTATTTTGGCAATTTCAGTATCTGCCTGAACGTGTGCCGCATTCGCTCTTCCGCTTGGATCAAGGTTTTCCTGCCATTTTGGAATCCACTTCCTAACCGTTTGTGCCGCACTTACTTGAGGATAATATTTATTAAATACCGACCTGTAAAAATACGCTTCTTTGGTTGTAGGAGAATTATACGGAAATTCAGCTGCAGCTCCGGCTAATTGCTCATCCGTAACTTGCGTAGCACAATAATCAATTAATTCATCAATCCAATTGTATCCTACTCCATCCGAAAATTGTTCTTTTTGTCTCCACAAAACCTCTTCCGGCAGATACGGATTGTCAGGCGTATCAAATGCTTTTCTTAAAATGTATTTTTCTTTTCCATCGTACGTTTTAGGCATCTTTTCTTCGGCTTTAATGCGAATTGACACATCCAAAAACGCTTTGTCTAAAAACGGAACTCTGGTTTCTAATCCGTGCGCCATCGTTGATTTGTCCGCTCTTAACAAATCGGCGGTAAACAATTTCTGTACTCTTTCAATAGTTTCCTTTTGGAAATCCTCCGCCGAAGGTGCATTTCTAAAATACAAATATCCCCCAAAAATCTCATCGGCTCCTTCGCCTGAGAGCACCACTTTTACACCTAAATCCGTAATCGCTTTCGACAAGAAATACATTGGTGTACTTGCTCTAACCGAAGTCACGTCATACGTTTCTAAATGCCAGATTAATTTATCTAAGATTTTTATTCCTTCTGCAACAGTAAAATGAATTTCATGATGTTCAGTCCCTAAAAATTCCGCTACTTTTCTGGCAGCCGCAGCATCTGGCGCATCCGCATTTAATCCAATAGAAAATGATTGTAATTTTTTGCCGCTTTCCGCCAATAACCTAGAAGCAATTGCTGATGTTAATGAAGAATCCAATCCTCCTGAAAGCAACACTCCAATGGGTACATCGCTCATTAAACGCTTACGAGTTGCTTCAGTCAACGTTTCCCTGATTAAATCCAAATCTAATTCTTGGTCGGCTTTTAAATAATCTTCATATTCCGGTTTGTAATATTTCACAAAACCTGTTTTTTGAGTATAATAATGTCCCGGAGGAAAAGTAGAAAATGTTTTACACTGATCCGCAATAGGTTTCATTTCGGAGGAAAAATAGATCCTTCCTCTTTCGTCCAAACCATAATACAACGGTTTCACTCCCATTGGATCTCTGCCGGCAATAAAATCATCGCCATCTACTACCACAAAAGACCAGTCGCCATCCAGCATATTGCAAAAATCGTATCCAAACTCTTCGTACAAATGCACAATAACCTCTGAATCTGATTTGGTTCTAAAAGCATGCCTTTTCAACACACCATCTCTCAATTCCTGATGATTGTATATTTCGCCATTATGAACCATATAGGCCGTTTTTGTGCCTTGTATCGGTTGTTTTCCAGAATGTAAATCAATTATAGACAATCGTTCGTGACTTAAAATATGCCCTTTTTCAGTAACATGTAAATCACTTTCATCCGGACCACGATGCGTCATTCTTTTTGAAAGTGCTCCAAACAATTGTTCCTCTTTTCCTCTTCCGATAATGGCTAATATTCCGCACATAACTCTATATTTTTATTTTTTCCCAATTCTAAGTCGACAAATATGCAATAGCAGTTACAAATACAAAACACAATTATGATATTTAGTTACTATTTAAAACAAAAAGATGCATTTTGTCTTAAAAATGTAATTCAAATACCAATAAATTAAAATATTCTATTACAGCTGTAAATTATCGCTACATTTTAAAATAAACAGCATTAATTTTAAACATATAAGTCATGTAAGTTTAAAAAAGTCAGTTTCTCAAATCGTTATTAAAAGGAAAATAAGTTAAAAAAGTTCTTTGCAAGGCTATGTGACTTTACTTAAATGAACTTTTAGTTTTATTTAATTTTATTCAAATTAAAAACTTATATGACTCCTATGTTTTAACAATGTATTCTACAAAATGCTATTGTTTGCAGAATTAATCGTAAATTATAAAAGGCTGACAATTCAATTACTTCACTTTCTGACCTTTTAAATAGGTATTCGTTGGTTTCATTTTTACTATCATATTCTCTTTCACCATAATTAAATCCTGGTCAAACATCACAAAATCAGCCCATTTTCCTACTTCCAGACTTCCTTTTTCTTTTTCTTCAAAATTAGAATAGGCGGCCCAAATAGTCATTCCTCTTAAAGTTTCAACTCTAGTCAACGCATTTTCCATTTGGAAACCACCTTTTGGATATTCCTTACTGTCTTTTCTGGCTACAGCAGCATGAAAAGTAAGCATCGGATTCACTTCCTCTACTGGGAAATCAGTTCCAAGAGCTACCATTCCAGCTTTTTGAAGTAATTTTTTATAAGCATAGGCATTTTTCAATCTTGCTTTTCCCAATCTGTCTTCAGCCCAATACATATCAGATGTGGCATGCGTGGGTTGAACCGAAGGAATAATTCCAAATTTGAAATAGTCAAAATCCGCTTCACGCAAAACTTGAGCGTGCTCAATTTTCCATCTTCGGTCTTTTGTGCCTGTCAAAACTTCTCTGTAAATTTTCAAAATCACCGTATTTGCTGAATCGCCAATGGCATGCGTATTCAACTGAAAATTTGAAGCTGCAATTTGTCTAGCTACATCGCTTAATCCAGAAATTGGTGCCAACAAAGCGCCATATTCGCCTGGCTTATCGGAATACGGTTTGTGCATGCACGCGCCACGCGAACCCAAGGCACCATCACCATACATTTTAAAGGAACGCACATTTAGATTATCTGTTTTATAAATTCCTTTTTTTAAGTATAAATCAATGTTTTTTTGATTTGCAGTAATCATTGCATATACATTAAGCTTCATCACTTTTGCCTTTTGCAAACTATCCATCAAGTGAATAATGTCCGGATCCAATCCTGCATCATTTACAGTCGTCAATCCGTAATCAAACATCACTTTTTCGGCATCAAGCAAAGCGGCTATTTGTGTTTTACGAGTTGGTTTTGGAATTATTTTGAACACTAATTCCATTGGATTGTCTACTAAAATTCCTGTTGGCTCCCCGTTTGCAATTTCGATCTGACCACCAACAGCTTTCGTATCCTTTGTGATTCCTGCTAACTTCAAAGCTTTACTATTCACAATAATGGCATGACCGTCGATTCGATTTAAAACTACAGGAATATCAGGAAACGCAACATCTAAATCTGCTTTTGTTGGATATTTTTTAACTTTCCAATCGTTTTGATCCCAACCATTACCCACAATAAAGGTTAGATTTTTATCTTTTTGAAAAGCCTTTAAACGGGAAATTATTTCGTTCATGCTTTTGGTACCGCGCAAATCCGCTTCCTGCAAGCTCAATCCATAGCTATAAAAATGGCAATGCGCATCAATCAGGCCTGGATAAATGAATTTGCCTTCCGCATCTATCGTATTCTTGGATTCATATTGTTTTGAAATTTCACCATTAGTCCCAATAGCGATAATTTTACCTTCATCGATTGCCATAGCCGAAGCTTTCTCAAAGGAGTTATTGACAGTGTAAATAGTGGCACCGGTAATAATGGTATCAACGGAAATCTTATTTTTTTGATCACACGAAATCAATAAAAATAAAACAAAGAATAAAGTAATATCTCTCATAATAAACATTTTAGTTTTGCTAATATAAAGAACTCCTCCTAATTATTTTAGACAATGTGTAATTATAACGTTTTTTCAAATTCTAAACTACTCTCGAAATATATTTCTCATAAAAAAACGCTCTCAAAATGGAGAGCGTTTTATCTATTTATAAAATCTTATTTAATTGTATTTATGCTTTTGCATACGCATCATCATGCACACTTGCCACCGCTCTTCCGGACGGATCATTCATGTTTTTGAACGCTTCATCCCATTCCAATGCAATTTTTGTACTACACGCCACACTTGCTTCTTGCGGCACACACAAAGCAGCTGCATCACTTGGAAAATGCTCATGAAAAATCGAACGGTAATAATATTCCTCTTTTGAAGTAGGAGTTTGCAACGGAAATTTATATTTAGCATTTGCTAATTGTTCATCCGAAATTTCAACAGCGACAACTTCTTTTAACGTATCAATCCACCCATAACCGACACCATCACTAAATTGTTCCTTTTGTCTCCAAGCTACACTTGGCGGCAACATCTCTTCAAAAGCTTTACGAACCACCCACTTTTCCATAGGATGTTCTGTATTGATCATTTTATCTTGTGGATTAACGCGCATCGCCACATCCATAAATTCTTTATCTAAAAATGGAACACGTCCTTCAATTCCCCATGCGGCTAAACTTTTGTTCGCTCGTAAACAATCGTACATGTGCAATTTACCTAATTTACGTACGTTTTCTTCGTGAAACTCTCTCGCGTTTGGCGCTTTGTGGAAATACAAATATCCTCCAAAAAGTTCATCTGCTCCTTCACCTGACAATACCATTTTGATACCCATCGATTTAATAACTCTTGCCATCAACCACATTGGTGTCGACGCCCTTATTGTAGTCACATCGTAAGTCTCCAAGTTGTAAATTACATCTTTAATTGCATCTAACCCTTCTTGAATAGTGAATTTAATTTCGTGGTGAATGGTTCCAATATGATCCGCAACTATTTGCGCCGCAGCTAAATCCGGAGAGCCCTCTAATCCCACCGAGAAAGAATGCAATTGCGGATACCAAGCATCGGCAACATCTCCGGATTCGATACGTTTTTGCGCATATTTTTTGGCGACAGCCGAAGTAATCGAGGAATCTAAACCTCCTGAAAGCAAGACACCATAAGGTACATCGCTCATTAGTTGTCTGTGAACAGCAGCTTCTAAAGCCACTTTGATTTCATCAATGCTGGTTACGTTGTCTTTTACAGCATCATAATCTATCCATTCTCTTTTATACCATTGTACAAATTCGCCATCTTTACTTGACATATAATGTCCTGGAGGAAACAATTGAATTTTAGTACAATAGCCTTCTAATGCTTTCAATTCAGAAGCCACATAAAAAGTTCCGTGTTCATCCCAACCTATGTATAATGGAATAATTCCCATGTGATCCCGAGCAACAAAATACTCGTCTTTTTCGACATCATAAATAGCAAATCCAAAAATCCCATTCATTTCATCTATAAAATGAGGCCCTTTTTCTTTGTAAAGTGCTAGAATTACTTCGCAGTCACTTTCGGTTTGAAAGTTATATTTACCCTCAAATTGTTTACGTAATTCTCTGTGGTTGTAAATTTCACCATTTGCGGCTAAAACAAGTTGTTTGTCTTCACTGAACAACGGTTGTTTCCCTGAAGCAGGATCAACGATTGCCAGTCGTTCGTGAGACAAAATGGCTTTTTCATTACTAAAAATTCCACTCCAGTCCGGTCCACGATGACGGATAATTTTAGACATTTCTAATACTTGCGGTCTTAAAACTTCCGCTTTTTGTTTTAAATCAAAGGCACATACTATTCCGCACATAATTTTTTTGTTTAAAGTTTAAGGTTTGCTTCGCCTGTTCGAGTAAAACTCTCGAGTCAAGTTATAAAAGAAACCTGCTTTGTTCATTTTGATAGGGCAAAGATGAAGTTATAGTTCTAATTGAAAAACGCAAATACTCTTTTTAGTTATAATTTATAACTAAAAAATAGAATTTACGTTTAAACCGTAATGGAAAGGCGCTAAAAATAGAATTGAAGTTGCGGATTGTAAAATGGGACGCGGATGAGACGGATGTAAATAACGGATTTTTATTTAATATCCTCAACCAAATACTTCGTACCATTTATCTCAAAAGTAAATCCTTCTTGATTTCCCATCAGTTTATTTCCCAAAGGTGATTGTGGTGATAATGCGATAATATTGATTCCTTCGACATTGATTTTAGGAAGTGCCACACTCAGGTACAAATAGATTCCGTTCGCTTTTACCAAGCTCCCCACAATAATCGTTTCGGCGATTACAGTCGCATCAATTTTATCCAAAACTGTTTTTTGATCCAGTACTTCTCTCAATTTACGATTGAGTTTTTCCTGCTCAATGTGCATCATAGACAAAGCGGTTTCATGTTTATCTCCGGCTGAACCTTTAGCATCGTTTTTAGAATCTTCGGTAAGTGCCACAATCATGTCTTTGAAAACATCGATTCGATCCTGAACTAATTGCAGGTAATGGGTATGTATTTTTTGTTTGAAAGTCATAAGTAGATTTACATGCCTGAAAGGGTTCAAAACCCTGTCGGGCATTCAAAGTTTTTAAATAAAAAAAGCGAAGATTGTTTTACTTTTCGGCTCCTTCTCCTTCGGGGAGGGCTGGGGTAGGGATTAAAAATCAAATTTATAGTTCACGCCTAAAATCACCTGAAATCCCTGCACTGGATAATTTTGCCATTTTTGGTAGGCATTATTAGTGATATTATTGGCTCTGGCGAAAGCAGTCAATCGGTCGCTATATTTGTAACCAACATTTGCATTGACATCAAAATAAGACTTCAAAGTTACAGGAGCAGCGTTAGTCACCACATTGGTATTAACCTGAAAATCTTTTCGCTCGCCCACATAGAACACATTTGTACCAGCAAACCACTTCTCTGTTATGTTAACATCCAAGCTTGAATTTAATTTTATAGCCGGCAAATTCCACGCTTCTTGTTGAAAATCATTTGTAAAACTGCTAAAGCTTCCGTTGATTCCAAAAGTCACGTTCTTAGAAAAATCAGCTTTTACTTCTCCATAAAAATTCAATGTTCTCATATCGTCATACACCACTTGAAAAGAATTCCCAAAAGCATAGTCCTGATTGGTTGCATTTTCATTGTAATCATTGCTTTTAAACAACGCCTTATTGCGCTCATTAATATAGGAACCTCTTATATTATAACTCATATTATTAGTCAATTTCCCTTTTAATCCTGCAAAAACATCATACTGCTGATCCGTAGGTGCAATAGCGAGTGTTGGTGACAAAAAAGGATTTTCATCTACAAAGTCCTGGTACGAGTTTTGTTTTAAATTTCCTTCGGCTCCCGCATAAAAAATCATCAAATCACCAACAACATTATAGGAAGCGTTAAATTTTGGATACACAAAAAATTTATTATTGCTGTTTTGATTGTCCAGACTATAAAAAATAGCGGCACCAATATTCAGTGTCCAATCCTCCTCCTGCATCACAAAACTAGGTGCAATTCCCAGATTTGTAAAACCGTATTTGATTGGTTCTGTATTGGTATTTAAATAATTATTATTGAAACTTCCACCAACATAATCTACGATTAAGTCCGTTTTTACAGCACTATCCATCACATCAAATTCTACAGTTGGCTTGGCGTAAAACCTATTTTCTGAAGAATCAAAAATATCAGAAAAATGATTAAATTTCAGACTCATTTTATTAAAAAAACTTTCGTTAAAGTCTACATTTCCTCCTAACGTCAGCGTACTGTAGGATTGCTGTGGCCTGATTCCACTGATCAAGATTGCTCTGTCCTGAGGCGCCAGCGTAGTACCAAAATCAGCCGGTAATCCATACCAATTGTAAGTTTGGTTTTGATATCCTAAATCCAGATTCCATGAAACTTCTTTTCGATTTGATCCATACATCAAATCAATCGAAGTGTCATAAAAACGATCGTCCAGAATCACATTTTCAATACCCCCTTGGGAGGAGTGATGCCGAAACATGCCACCAATATAATCCGTAGCATTAAGGTCATGATTCACATATAATTCCCCTATAAAGGTTCCGTAATTCCCTACACCAAATGTGGCGTAGTTTTGAAACAAAACGGCTTCTTTTTCTTTCTCTACACCTGCTGCTTTTCCTTTAGACGGCGTGAAAGTTGATGCTACCGGGAAAGAGAAAATAGTATACTTTACGGTTTCCTTTTTCGTATTATCTTCTTGGTCCAGCGGCGGTGTTTCCTTCACTTTGAAAGCATCTAATATGGTTGGTGTGTAGGGTTTGACTACATTTACGGTCTCGGTACCTATTTGCTCTTTCTTTTGTGCAAATGAAACTTGAGAAACGAAAAGAAATAAAATCCCCAACCCAACGCTCCCCAAAGGGAACGGATCCGAAAACGTTACGCTATTATTTATAACCGATATTACTTTGTTTTTAAATGTCATGTTTTATTTTTTTACTGCTAACTTCCTACTGCTACTTTTTTTACTACTGCATTTTTAACCGGTACGTTACACTTCCCATTCTCCTTTTGCGAGGTATTGTGTTTTTCCCCCAATTTTAATATCAAACTGATTTTCAGCTAATTTTCCATCGAAATAAATCTGAGAGGCTCTGTTTATAAAATCGCCCTGATGATTAATCATTTGAATTTCCGGCGAGTGATATTTTAAAAGAAAAGCCTGTAAACACGTGCTCGCACTTCCCGTAGCCGCGTCTTCTATAAGCTGATTCGCTTCAATACAAAACATCCTGCTACTCAGCTTTTTTTCTACCAAACAATAAAAATACAACGCTCTATGACTGGTTTTGCAGTGTGAATGCAGCCATTCGTTCATTTTATCCTTATCAAGAATCAAATGCTCTAGTGCCTTTTTACTTTTAATAGGAACAATCACAAAAGCGCTTCCTGTAGTCACTTCCTGAATGGGAAATTTATCCTCAAAATCAGCTTTGCTTAAATTGCTGAAGGATAAAAAATCTTCCGTTAAAAAAGTATTCAAAAACTCCGGTTGAGCCGCCTGTAGCCAAACCAAATCTCCCGATTGATGTACCGGAATTTCACCAATTGGAACCGACAGCGAAATCTTTTCAGGTTTATTCTCAAATATTTTATGCATCAAAACCCATGATGTTCCTATGATCGGATGGCCTGCAAACTGCATTTCGTGGTCTGGTGTGAAAATCCTAATCGCAGCAGTTTTATTCTCCGGTTGAAGCTTAGTAATAAAGGTGCTTTCGGCAAAGTTGATTTCGCGGGCAATTGTCTGCAGCTGCTGGTCGCTCAAGAAATCAGCCCCTAAAAAAACCGCGAGTTGATTGCCTGTATATTTATTTTCTGCAAAAACATCAACGATGTAAAAAGGTAGATTCATTCCGTATGTTTTTTTGATTTTCAGTTATTTTTTCGCGTTGATTTTGGTTGTTTTTCTAACTTCCACTCACAGCTTTATTTAGTTATCGATGCATTTGTTTTGGACTCTTCCGCTTTGATTCTGTCTAATTCAGTTTGTGCCTCTGAAACTACATCCTGAAAATCAGTAAAATTCTGAATGACGTTTTCTAAAATGTAAGTCGCCTGATAGCTGTCTTTGAGTCCGTAAAAATTTTTCGCCATTAAGACTAATCCTTTGGCTCCAAAATACTTATAGCTCGCATAATTTTCGGCTAATTTTTGAACGGCAACATTAGAAGCTTCAAAATTTTCTTCTTTATTTTTAAAATAAGCATCGTAGTACAGGGCTTCGGCCGCTAATTCCCCCTTAGCAATTGTCATTACTTTGGCATAAGCCGCTCGTGCTATGGCTTCATCACCAGTTTGCATTGCTGCGCGTGCAATGATAATTTGCGCATCACTTTTGACATTATCATCAGTCTTTGGATTCATTAAGACTTTCTCCGCGTACACTACTGAATTTGAATAGTCCTTATTTTCATAAAAACATTTCATCAGATTGGATTGTGCAAATGTTTTATTCTGAGAAACATCTGCTTCGTTTTCTAGACGGGACAATACCGGAATTGCTTTGTCATATTCCTTATTTTTCAGAAAAAACTGTGCCAAACGCACTAAAGATGGCTCCGTAAATTCACTTCTGGATTGGGCTATTACAAATTCATAATTAGGAATTGATTTGCTTTCAGATCCTTCAGAAAAATACAATTGCGCCAGGTAATAATTAGCCTTTAAGGCATGTATTCCTGGCGAAAATTGACTTAAATACCCACTAAAACCTGTAATTGCCTGTTTGGTATTGTTTTGTTGAAATTGTTTTTCGGCAGCTTCAAATGTATCATTATCCAGCTCTGCATCCGTGACAGCCACAAAATCTAGGGTACGTACCCAAGTTGCATATTCATCTACTCGGCCCGTATCTACGTAAATTAATCGGGCTGCAGCTACTGCTTCTAATGCCTCCGGAGACCGAGGAAATTCAGCCGCTACTTTCTTAAACTTCACTACTGCCTGATCATTCCTGTCTGAATTAAAATAAATTAATCCCTGGCGCAAAATAGATTTTGAGGCAAAAGAACTCTTTTTTAATTCTGTATTCAGTTGCTCATATGCTTTTAAAGCCAAATCATTTTTATTTTCGGCAACATATGTATTCCCTAGTTCAAATAAAGCATCATCTCGGTAACCCGATTTTGGATACAATTGTAAAAAAGCATTCAATTCCTCTATTTTTTTATCGTTTTTATCCATAAATCCATAGGAAATTGCTTTTTGAAAATACGCATAATCCGCATCGACACTTTTAGAGGCTATCACTTTAGAGTACGCATCCATTGCGGGACCGTATTTTGAGGTTACAAAACGACAATCTGCCAAACGCAAATACGAATCATTCAAACGCACTTTATCCTCTGGTGCTTTTTCAATCTGATTTTCGAAATAATTCCCTGCCTGATCGTACTCTTTCAATTTGAAATAGGCATACGCAATCGTGTAATTGTGATTTTTATATTCAGGAGTTTTTGAGGCTTGTGCAAAGCCTGCAAATTGTTTGAAACTCAACAACGCATTTTTAAAATCATTCAAAACATATTCTGTTTCTGCTTTCCAGAAAGCCGCTCTGGCAGTAAAATACGGATCTTTCTGTTCGTTCATAGACTGCGTAAACATAGTCAAGGCTTCCGGATAATCACCGTCTGTATACAATTCTAACCCATTGAAAAAAGTAACTTTCTGGTACGCTAATTTGTTTTCAGGGGATTTGTTTTTTTCCAATATTACTAAGGCCTCTTTATAGTTTTTAGAAGAAATATAAGAATCAATCAAGAGTCTTTCTATTTCTGAACGGTTGGCATTATTGGGGTATTTCTTCAAAAAAGCATGCAAAATTGCAGGCACACTTTGATAGGAATTTCCAAGTTCATAGCTTAATTTAGCGTAATTCAAACCCGCATCTTCCTGTATTGCTTCGTCAAATGACATTTCCGAAGCATTTTTGAAAGCATTTAAAGCTTGCTGTTTCTTGTTTGTATTGAGGTAACTTTCCCCCAAATGATAATAGGCGTTTTGTGCAACAAAATCTTTCCCACCTATGATTTTATTGAACTGAGAAATGGCGTTTTCGTAGTCTTTTTGTTTGTAATACGCATATCCTAATTGGTAAAAATCCGTATTATTCCATCTTCCTTTTTTACCTTGATAAGCAACTAAATAGGGAATTGCGGTATCGTATTTTTTTAAATTAAAATAGCTTTCGCCAATGATTTTATTAAATTCCGATTTTTCTAAAGGATTTGATTTGGCCATTGCTTTTTCCCCTAAATCAATTGCGTTTTGGAAATTTCCTAATTTAAAATTCATATCCGCCTGATAATAAGACAGTTTTTCCTTGTATTTTTCTTCTCCGGAAACGGCGTCAAAATATTTTGTCGCTTGCTTATAATCATCTCCTTCATAGGCCATGAATCCCAAGTAATATTTAGCTTGCGAACCATATTCAGGAGCATTCACCACTTTATTAAAATAAACAGTTGCCTCTTTTTTCTTTTTGGCATTAAAAAAACTATACCCTTTTTGAAAATTAAACTGGTCTTGCTCCTTTCTGCTCAGATTCCTTTCATCCACTTTGTCAAACCATTGCAGGGCTTGGGGGTAATTTCCCAAACTAAAATGATACTGTGCCACCTCGATATACGCTTGATTTTGTTTGACACTCGTAGGATAATCCGAAACAAAGCGTTCCATCATCTGATCTGCATTGGCTTGATTAGTACGAATGGCGCAATTTGCCACATAATAGGCACAATCTGATTTTAATTCATCGGTGCCGGCGGATTCTTTTACTTTATTAAAAATAATTTGTGCCGATGCATATTGTTCTTCGTTAAACAACGAAACCGCTTTGTTGAAATCCTTTAAATCGTGGGTATAAATAGTTGATTTTTGTGCCGAAATACTGATAGTGCTACTAATGAAGAAACTACAGAAAAGCCAAGAAATTTTACGCATTGTGGTTTTATTTTAATAATTCAAATGTATTGCATTCTGATCTTTATAACGAATTGCGATTGGTTTTTATTATGAATATTTTTTTTAACCGTTTATAATTTAACCTTCTTAAAACAGATTGACCAATTATTATACCTTTTAATAACCTGACCACCGGATCCGTTAACACAATAGTAACGGACAACGAGTTTTGGCTTAACACCTTAAAAATATCTTTACTTTAATAAATTTATGCTTGTCCGTTTAGTTACCTATAATTCATTCCATTGATGATTAACTCCAGCAATGATTAGTCTTTCCATTGTTT